>NZ_JACGWE010000010.1:0-126220 GCF_014077575.1 Pseudomonas sp. 5Ae-yellow
TCGGGAAGCAAGGTGCTTTGACCTCGGTGTTCACCCTGGATAAACCGTTTCATGGGAATCCTTGCGATGGAAGTGTCGGAAATCATAGCAAGGATTTGTCAGGACGTTTTTACACACCCTGGGCCAGAAGCGGACATTTCCGAAGTACATGAAATCGGAGGTAGCTCACAGGCCTAGTATCTTTGACAAATGTCTGACGTCAGGTGAGCGCAAAAATATTGCGTCCTTGATCTTTCGATTGGAGCGACTATTCAGCCGCACCATGTTAAGCATAAGGCTTGTAGCTCGTTCGTAAATTACTGGATGTTCTGCTTTCGCCAGTTATTTATCGCAATCGACAGACGGTTATCTTTGGCGGGCTTTTGCCATTCATCCCAAAAATTCACCGTGCCACTATTTGGCTTATTTTTTGGCTCATCAATTCTTATTCTACTGGGCAGCAGGCTGGCATCGCCAACAACCAGGGCCTCGCCTGTATCGAGTGTTGGCAGGATATCGCTAAATCCGCCGAGGCTATCGGGAAGAAGTCGTTTAATAACGCCCTGATCTTCGGCGTTGGTCAGCCTCATCGATACAAAGTTGCTGCATTGACTGAGCATGGTTTTATTCACTTCGGATGGGCGCTGACTGATCACCACAAGACTGACACCGTACTTTCGGCCTTCCTTCGCGATGCGCTCGAAAATATCTAGTGAGATATCGTCGGCGGACTCCGCCATGCTTCTTTGGGGCATATAAAGATGCGCTTCGTCACAAAGAAGCGCGATTGGATGGCGCAATTCGGAAGGTGTCCATTGTTGGACGGAAAACGTAACCCGCGCGACGAGGGAAACGATCAATGGGAGAACGTCTGACGGCACTTCTGAAAAATTGATAATTTTGATTCCGGCGTTGCCATTCTCCTCAGAGCTGCCGAGCACGGTAGTGGTGAACTTTTCAAGCCAAGAAAAATCCAGGACATCTCCTCCACCGCTGAACATGAAGCCTAGACGTCTATCAGAAATTTTGTTCTCTAGACGGGAAATCATCCGAGCGAGCTTTCCAAAAAAATCCCCCTGCTTTTCTTTGCCAGCTGATGCCCCCGGCACCATCTCGACGTTGATATCGTTCAGTCTGCCCATCAGCACATCCAAATCAAATGGTACCGGGCTATCAACGGTGAAGTGCTTCAGTATCGCCTTATGGTCGCTATCCTCCAGATACTTTCTTTTGGCCTGGTTGATCTCACGAGACATGATCATGGCCTGGTTAGGCGCATTCTGATCACTCCGGTCTACAAACATTGAAACAAGCGCTTCATACGAAAGCAGCCAGTACGGCAAGTAAAGAACGCCATCGTTAATGGTGCGTTTTGCCTCGACATCTGCAGGTCCAGCCACCTTTAAGTGTTGAATACCCTCACCCGTCAATGGCGAGTACTCACCGTGGAGGTCAAAAACAATCGCGTTAGCCGTGGAGAGCTCTGCCACCTGTTCAATGATTTTGGCTGTCGTCCAAGATTTACCTGAGCCGGTACTGCCACCGATAAAGGCGTGGCGTTGAAAAAACTTGTTGCCGTTTAGGTAGGCCACGGCATGCTCGTCCAACGTATATTTGCCTAGCGTTAGGGCTTTCCCATCAGCTGAGACGCTTGAGAGCGTACGCATAAAGTTGGTGAGGTTTTCGCCCTCCAGCGAAAAGCAATTCGCGTCGATTTCTGGAACGCTTTCTAAAGTGCGGCGAAAGACGTTTTCTTTTTCCCCGTCTCGATCCAGCATCGTACCGATTAGAGCGATCTTGCAAAGGTTGAGTTCTGAGGTCTGATCGCTGATGCCATCATTGGCAATGTCTTCAATGCCACGCTTGCGGGTCACTTGGGTGATGAGCCCGATGAGATGCTGTCCTAGTCGACTGCTTTGGAGCACAGCCAGATGATTGACTTGCAACCTTTTGAGTTGGTCGATATTTTCCACATCCACGATAACGTTTGTCGTATCTACGGAGGCCACCTTTCCAAGCGCGTCTTCATCCCTAAAATTGAATATCGGCATCTTTTCTTCCTACATGATGAGTGACAGGTAACCCTCGAGACTCCATATATTTTTTTCAACGGTGACGGGGGTCTTGTCCAAAGAGGAGTGGACGATGGACTGATCGTCTGTTGCTCCCCGCTCTATAGCTAAGTAATTTTGCGCCTTGCCATCAGTAATCAGTTTTTTTGCCGCGGCTGAAAGCGCACATGTAATAATCGTGATCGGAGTATTCTGGCGTTGACACCTCGCCATAAGCTTTGGCTGAATGTGCTCATCATTGAAACCGTAGCCAATGCACAGGTAAGAGTTTGCCGCAGTAATTGCTCGGTCAGCGTTATTTATGATTGAGCGGTAAGGCTCTAAATGCGTTGTTTGATATTTCTGAGTGCCAGGTGTCACGATTTCCGGCTTGTAATTGGCAGGTATCTCTTGAATATTTGAAAGGGCCACAATGTCTTCGAGCGGCGATTTGAACCAATCCAGCGAGCCGTGAACTTTCCAGATATTAACTCTACGAGCAGACTCTATCTCATTCGGTGGAGCCAGTTGCCGGAAAAAGCCGTGCGTGAAGCCAGTATAATGATGAATTCGTTCCTGATCGCAGGCATATTCGGCGAGCCGGTCATAATTCGTAGTCACGATGTTTAATCGGGTGAGGCTGCTTTTGAACATGTGACCCAGCAGTCGGCTAAGAGGAAACATCGCCTGGTTCTGAAGGCTTCCATTAAAAATGTGGATATCTTCAGCATTGATGAGCGACCAAGTTGCTTCGACAATTCTAGAGGTTAGCTCAACTGTAACAGCCACCTGGTGCAGCGCCGACTCCAGATCTACGCCAGCATCTAATACTTGACAGAATCGCTCCCAAGCTTCTATTTCGTCATCGGATAATCCTGATACTGACGTATTAGCGACTAGATGCTTTGAGAGCTGCCACATGCCAGACATGCCATGGGCGGCCGATGCACCGCTGCCCAGGATAATAAGGGGAGCCTTGTTGTAATAGTCCTGTGCTTGCTTTTCAAAATTTTGGGCTGACAATAGCCTGTCCTTGCTGTTGTGTTGATCCTAAAAGCTTCCCTAGGCAGCTTATCAGGCTTCAGTGCTCAATGCCCTCGGGTTAGGCGTTGGCGCTTTCAGACAGCCTGGCCGCGAAACAGATAACAGCACCCGACCCAAGGCAGGCCCACATCGTGCTCTGGTGACACCCGGATGTCTACTTCTGGCGGATAGCAGGCATCTGTGAATAGCTTGGGTCGATGACGGTCACTCACGAACTGCTGCTCTCGACCATCGCAGTCGTTCGCAGCAATAGCACGACTGAGCGGCATTAGGCCAAAGCCGCCACTCGAAGTTCGGGTATCGGGCGAGCAGGATTTCCTAGCACTCTAATGCACTTTTATTCTTTTTAAACATCTCGCTCTACAATGGAAATTTCATCAACGGTGAGGCCGTAGAGGGTGTAAACCATCTTATCGATTTCATAATTCAGTCTGTCAATCTCAGCTTTCAGGGCAACGGCTTTGGCTCTTTCCGCCTCAAAATGCATCATCCATTCTGATTTCTGTTGGAGCGCTATTTTTTTAGGCTTTATTTGCTTTTCAATAGCACTAACAAAATCGGCAAAGGAAAGAGAATGCCAATTTATTTGCAATGTAGTGGTGGCATATCCTAAATCCGCAGAAAGCAGCTTGATAAAATTGGTAGATATGCGGTCCAGGCTAATAAACGACATTTTCATATTTAAACTTAACTGTTTTAGACGCAAAAGCTGTTCGCTTTCTCTCGATAAATCTGGAACAGGGATATTGGCAAGAACAGTAGGCTTTACTTGAGCCAATACCCTTCCGACCTCGCCCGATAGAAGCCTGTATAAATAAGTCAATAAGCGGCTGTTTAAAATTGCCACAAGACAATCGGACAGAGCATGATTGATTGGACAAAAAAGGTATAGCCCGTCTGTGGGGTATAGAATGTCCTCATCAACAGCAGTGATTATTTTATCGCCCGTGATGACTCCTATGATTTTCTTGTGCTTTTTAAAAATTTTTTCATCGCGAGGGCGGTGCAAAGTATATAGGGGGTGCTTCCCCAGTTTGACTTCTTTGCAGGAAATTAAATGCTCATATTTTGAAATATGAGAAACAATATTGGGGAACTCTTCAGGTGCATCAGTCCTAGATGTGTAAATAATTATTTTATTACTTTTGGGAATGTAAAATCTCTTTACATCCTCTCCCCCTGTAACGGTTGGTTTTAAAAATGCTGCTTCGAGGCGATTTTTTTCTGCGCCTTGATCATCGACAATAAATGCTTGCTTCAGGTCAGGGCTAACGCCGCGCTGAATTCCATCCTCATCCACAAATTCAGATAATTTAAATGGGGCCTTCTTTAATAGGGCGTAGCTCTTAATATTTTTTGTTGGCCATATTTTACCGGGCAGACTGTTTATTACACCACTTTCGATTCCCTCGGCTTTTTTCTTATTCAGCGCTATATCCTTGTTAAGCTCTTTACTTACATCAAGTATTTGCACACACGAAGCTTTTGAGGATTTCATTTTTCTAACAATAAAAATTGCACAGGGCTGCGTAACTTCATCAAATGCATCGCCTAGATTAACTACTTCTTTTAGGGTGTATTCCGATGCAAGGCGACCCCTTAGCTTTTCGTTGTCCGACTGATACAATATAGCGTCCGGAACAACCCATCCATTGTATCCATTGCTTTTCGATATGTTTAGTGCGTGATTAATAAAAAACATATATGAGTTCACCATTCTAACAATGATCTCTTTGTGTTTTTTTCTAATGGCCTCTAACTGGTCAGCTTCTAATTTTGCCCCCCATGGCGGGTTGCCAACCACAACGTCAAAGCCGCCCGCGTCCATGATTTTCGTGAACTCCCTACGCCAGTCAAAGGCCAGATCCCCCGCGATGGCTGGATCATCAATCAGGGAGTTACCAACTTTGATATTGTTTTCAAGATAGGTGAGTTTTTCGTTCCTGTTCGCGGTTTTCAGCCACAGCGATAATTTCGTAATTTCCACAGATTCACGGTTTAAATCCACGCCGTAAATATTATTCGCCAGAATATGCGTGTCCCACCGAAAAAGATCTGTCTGCTCCCCCGTCAGTCTTGCAAGTTCGTTATTGACCGCCTGCCCTTCTCTTTTGAGATAGTCGAACACCTCGTTCAAAAACGCACCGGAACCGCAGGAAGGATCAATAACTTTAATACTCGACAATTCTTTTTTATACGCTTCCCATGCAGCAATATGAGCGGCGACATTTTTATTTCGCTCGTGCTTGACTTTTCGCTTTCCAGTGATTTTAATGCTAGAAAAGTCATCATCAGTCAATAATGGCAATTTATCAAAGCCGATTTCATTTTGCCTGTCAGCCAGCCACCCCCCCACAGATTGTTCCACTATGTATCTGGTGATATAGGTGGGGGTATAAAAAATACCGTCCTTTTTACGCTTGCTTTTCTTTTTGTCGAATACGTATTCTGCGCCTTCGGCCTCGGCTTTCAGTTCTTCAATGTCTGAGATGGACTGTTCGAATATATGGCCAAGGATGTTGACGCTGATCTCGCTGTCAAAATCGTACTCGCCAATTTTTTTGAAACCTTCGCAGAGTTCGTCGCTGATCTTTAGGCTGTTCAGCTCGATATCGTCCGCGAACAGCCCACCGTTATAGCCAGGAATATTTAGAGCGGCATTACCCTTATTAATCGCCTGAAACAGCCCCTTGAAATTTTCCCAAACGGGCTGTGGGTTGAAGGGGTTTTGGGTTTCATAGGCTTGAGCTAGAGTTTTATCGGGTAACAACCCTTTATCCTCTGCAAAGGCCACGAACAAAATGCGGTCCAGAATAGTCTGTGTACACCGGATAATATCCAGCTGATTTTTAGCGGGGTTGTCGGTAGCAATTCTGTCAATCATGTGACCGCGCAGCGTTTTATAATCGGCGTAAAGCTGATCGGTAATGTCCTTTTCGGCTTGTTCGCTTTCTTTGAGCAGGGATAGGGTTTTGCCGTTCAGCAGATTTTGCGCAGAAAGTAACAGGATAAAACGAGCGTAATGCTCGGGCTTTTTTAGGCTGGACAATTCAAAGAATTCATATTCCTTGCGGCCATAACCCACGGCATAAAGACGTATTTCCCGATAATTCGACACCAGAACCCATTGCGCACCCTTGGCATCCATCGCGTATTCCCATGCCTGCTGCACGGGCGACTTGTTGCGTCCGGGCATGATAGCGTCCAGGTCGCGCGTTTTTGCGCCCTTTAGCTCCATCGGAGCAAGGATGCTGACAGAATCGGCAGTGAAATGGCCCAGCGCGACATCTACATTGCCTTTGCCAACAGGCTGGTTTTTTGCCACCGTCCATTTTTGACCGTCGCTGCTGCCGACATAACCAAGAATGTCAATCAGTATGCGCTGGATAAACTCCCCATCATTCTGGGTTTCGCTATCGTAAATCCCACGCTCAAGGTTATCCGCCCACTTGCCCAGCGCCCCGGCATGTTGAGGGGGCATATCCTGAATGTGTTTGACGTGTTTTTCGATAACGCGCTGGTGAAAGAGGGGCATAATACCTCGCAGACTTTTATTGTTCGTATCCGACCGCTATTGTAATTGCCTTGGGTTACAGATGCAGGTTATTGCCCGTATTTTTAGCTACAGCTTCTGAGGCTCGTGAATAAACTAGGGATAGGAAGTCCACTTCACCAAAAAGATCCGTTGTCATCGGACGGCTGTTTTGGCCGAGAAGTGGTCGGGCGGATTGACATATCGAACGGCAACTTCTGGCCGATAGCAGCCTTAACCGCAGGACTGATAGCGCGTCCCGTGCGGCCACTCTCACCGATTCTAGTATCCAGTAAGATTCTCTCCGGCCATTTCACCGCAAAAATCACACTAGACGCTCGGGAAAAAGAAAACAGAGATTTGAAACCTGAGACGAGATCACACAGGCCTTAGTGGGCAGTAGTTTCAGAAATGATGTGCGGTTCATGCCGGTCATGGTTAGTCCCGACGTTCGAGAATATCGGCAAGCAGCCGGGCATCTTCAAGCGCGTGATGGGGAGGTTCAGCGCCATCGTACGAAAACTCAAGGTCGCTGCTGATTCGGCCAGCCGTGACGTTACCTGGCATGCCTTCCGGACCGGCCAGCCACAACAGTAGAGGCCAATCCCAGGAGGGCGCATCGCAGATGATTTCGACCGGGCCAAGGCCCCTAAGAAAATCCAGCAGCCGCATACGTGCCTGTACCGTATCGCACCCGTGAACTTTCAGATCGAGCTGCGGTAACACGATCTCTTTGACGAAGTCCGAACAATCGCATTCTTCCCACGCGTCCGTCAGCTCGACATAAAACTCAGGGCCACTGGGGACTACTAGAGCAAGGCTGATCAGCTTGTAGATATATGAGTTCAGAACCGTGAACTCTGTGTCCAGATAGGCGCGGATCATTTCAATCTCCGGCTTGCTGCCAAAAAGTGGGTGGTGCTTTTCTTTATGCCTCTCGTACTAGAAAAAACGCCACTCTCCGACCTCCTCAAAACCCGGGCCATCAGTGGTAAGTCGGCTTCGGTAACGACCGGATAGTGTTTATCAGTACGGCCTCGTCAGCTTCGCGCATGACACAGACGTACAAGCTGTTGCGCGTGTTCAGCACCAGAAAACCGTCATGCAGAATAAAACCCGCTATGGGAGAGGTGCGTATAGTATGGCCGTCGGCAAACCTGTTTGTGACCGGATCTGCTTTGAGGTGGTGATATATCGTGCCAAAGGCCACCATGCCAACAATAATAGGATGTAGCAGATACCCTGTCACAGCGAAAGGAAAAACAGTATCCCGCGCTTTTTTTAACGCCTGCTCTTCTGACCGCAACAAGTCATAACTCATCTAGCCCTACTCTCAGATCGGAGTATTTTTACGCACCTTCGATGGCTATGGAGAGCCAAGTGTCGTCAACGCGACGATACGACGACATAACGCAAGGTGCAGCTGGAGAGAGAGAACCGCCCGAAGGCGGTTTTCAAAGCCACCCGGAGGGTGGTGAAGGATTACAGCTCGGCCACTAGAGCACCGTTTTCTTTCTAAGCCACCCAGAGGGTGGTGAAGGACTACAGCTCGGTCACTGGAGCACCGTTTTCTTTCTAAGCCACCCAGAGGGTGGTGAAGAACTACAGCTCGGTCACTAGAGCACCGATTTCTTTCTAAGCCACCCGGTGGGTGGTGAAGAACTACAGCTCGGTCACTGGAGCACCGATTTCTTTCTAAGCCACCCGGTGGGTGGTGAAGACGCTTGCTCACTTACCTAAGCGGTTGCAACAATTCCTATAGTAGAGATGAGAAATAGCCGCGTCAACATTTTTCCTATATTTTTCAAGGGTTTGGTATACTCAGTATACCAGAAGAAATACTGCCCACCTGTGAGCTGCAGCAGTACCATACGCAAAAATCTATAGTCCTCGGCCAGCCACAGAAATGCCTTTCTCTGATCGCTGGGTCTCAATTAACTGGTGGGCTGGGTACAGCCCGCTGAACCACCCCAAGAGTTTCCGCAGCAAACCCTTAGACCCCATCCGCACCCAGCGACTGCTCAATCGCTTCAGCCAAGTCACGAAGTGCATCCGAAAGCCGGCTGTCCTCGCGAGCATCACCAGTGGCGGGCTCGAAGCTCTTCGCGTGACGAAGCAAGGCTTCAGCGTCATTTGTATTCAAATCCAGTCGGATCATGGCATCGGCTTCCTCGGATACGGACAGAGATACTGTCCAGGCGGGCAGTAGACAGAATTATCTAACCCGGAAAATATTTTGGTCAAACTCCTACCCCAAACCTACCCCAAACCAATTTTTGGCCAAAAAAAAGACCTGCCCTTTCGGGCAAGTCTTTGATTTTTATGGTGCCGGCACCAAGAGTCGAACTCGGGACCTACTGATTACAAGTCAGTTGCTCTACCAACTGAGCTATACCGGCATGGGCACGCATTATATATGCCTAAATTTTTGTGTAAAGCCATGCGGCGCATCAGTTTGCATTTAAGTGCGTTTTTTTCTTCAGTGCGGCGTCTGGTCACTTGTGCATTACTTTTCGTTAATCACTTGACTTAGCACGTGCAAGCTGTTGTTTTGCCGAGCTTATCAACCGTGATCAATTTTCATACGAAAGCTGCCAGCACTCGTAATTACTGGCCCTCAGAGAGTTACCACCGTGTCATCAACACAGTTATGCACAGCTGACGTGGATAACCTCAATTATGCAAAATCTGTGGATAAGTCTGTGCACTAGCAGTTCATAGACTGGTGATTAATTGTCAGACATTTTTTCTGCCAACAGCAGCAAATTGCGTGGCGTCAGGCTTGGCGCGCAGAATTCGCCAAGCTGCACCCGGTAGCCAGCATCCTGCAGGTAGAGCGCGCGGTCGAGCAGCAGCCAGATTTCCAGCGGGCGGCGAAAGAGCCCGCGCACCAGCTCCAGGTTGCGTACCTGGGCAAGCCGCTGCCAGCCGCGGCTTTCGAGTTGCGTCCAACTGGCGGGGGCTGCCAGATGCAGCCGGTGGTGCGCAGCCAGGCTATGACAGAAACCGGCGAAGCCCTGGGCAGTGCCGCCTAGCGGCTTTGATGGCGTGGATAAGTACTCATCACGGCCCCGCTCTTCCCGTTGCCATAGGTCAAAAGCCAAACGCCAGGCCATAGAGCGATCACGCTGTTCGCGCTCACGGCGCCCGGCCGTCACCGTCTCTTGCAAAGGCAACCCCAAGTCATCTCTACTTAGCTGCAAGCGCGCCTTCCGAGCGGCCGCAGAAAGTGGCTGATAGTTTTCCCCAGCAATGCGGTTATAGCAGCAAGGCGACAGTGCCAGTTGGTGGCAGCTACGCGAGACAACCCGTTCAAGCAAGGTGGTATGTAGTTGGCCACAGGCATGCAAGGCGACCAGACTATCGCTGTTATCGAACAGCATAGAGGCATCAGCGGCCAATACGTCCTTGTCCATATGGGTAGCATCAATACCAAGCGCGCTACTAAGCTCTGCACCAGCCAGGTTCAATGCCGGGTCATGCTCCAGACAGGTGAGTGACTGCCCGCCCTGCCAGGCCAACAGGCGACCTAGGTGGCCCTTGCCCGCGCACCAGTCGACCCAGCGGACGGTGGGCTGATCAAAGCGCGCAGTCGTGGCGTAAGCAAACTCGGTAATCTGCTGCCATTTGCGGCCGGGGATATGGCGGTACAAGGGTTCAGGGAGGTGCCCGGTTGAATCACCCTGCCAGCGCGGCAGCCGACAAAACCCCTGCGCCTCGGCGGCTAGCTGCGTGAAGGGAGCCGGTGCGCTCAATAGCTGAGGTTGATGGTGTGCAGCTTCTGCCTCGGCCAGAGTTCGCTGTCGCAGCCAACCGGACAGCTCAGGGTAGTCGGCCTCCCACTCGAGTGTGAGTTGAGTGAATGGCTTCGGGCGCCACAGTTGCTGGTGTTGCTGCAGCCAGCAATCAAGCTCAGCAAAGCGCTGGGCAAAACTCACACGAGCTTGCTCAGCGCGATTGCCGACTGGCATCAACCTTGAGCCAGCGTTCTACCAAGCGAAACAGCTGGGTAAATACCAAGGTAATAATCAGGTACATCGCCCCCGCCACCATGAAGAACAACTCATATTCATAGGTCCGCGAGTTGATAGTGCGGATAACTCCCATGATATCCATCATGGTTACGGTGTAGACCACCGCACTGGCTTTGAGCATCAAGATCACTTCATTGCCGTAGGCAGGCAAGCCGATACGAATGGCGCGCGGCAGAATGATGTGCTGCAGAGCCTGACGCTTGGACATACCCAGTGCACGAGCAGCCTCAACTTCTCCCGGCGGAACCGCCTGAATGGCGCCACGCAGGATCTCGGCAATATAGGCAGCGGTGTGCATGGTCATGGTGATCAACGCACACCAGAAGGGCTCACGCAAATAGGGCCAGAGAAAGCTGTCACGGACCACCTGAAACTGCGAAATACCGTAATAGACCAGAAACAGCTGCAGCAGTAGCGGCGTGCCGCGAAAAAAGAAGATGTAGCTGTAGGGTAAGGCGCGGATATACCAATGCCGAGAGGCGCGCGCCAATCCCAAGGGGATCGCCACAAAAAGACCAATCAGCACAGCCAGGCCAACCAGCTGCAGCGTCACCAAAGTGCCGTCCCACAACTGCGGTAGAAAGCGCTCAATCAGCGCCCACTTCTCGGCCAGAATCATAGCTCGGTCCTTACATAGCCACGATTGGCCCGGTTTTCAAACCAGTGCAGCGCACCCATGATAAAGACCGTTAAAAACAGGTAAATGCCAGCGGCCAACAAGTAGAAGGTGAAAGGCTCCTTGGTCGAATTGGCAGCGGCCTGCGCCTTGCGCATGATTTCATCAAGCGTAATCAGCGACACCAACGCGGTGTCCTTGAGCAGAATCAGATATAGATTCCCCAGACCCGGCAGTGCGACGCGCCAAAGCTGAGGCAGCGTTATACGATAGAAAATACGCCAATTGGACAAACCCAGCGCCAGGCCTGCCTCTTTTTGGCCAGTCGGAATGGCGAGCAGCGCACCCCGAAAAACCTCAGTGGCATAAGCACCGAAACACAGTGCCAGTGCCAGGGTACCGGCAACAAAAGGGCTGAGCGAAAAACGCGGATAGCCAAAATAGGCACCCAGCGCGTTGAAAGCGGATACGGTGCCGAAGTAGATCATCAATACCCAGACGGTTTCCGGGATACCGCGTACGACCGAGGTGTAAAAGCCACCCAGACCACGTGCAAAGACATTGTTCGACACCTTGGCAGACGCACCGAGCAGGCCGAACAATAGGCCAACGGATACCGCGGCAAGGGACAAACGAATGGTCATCCAGGTCCCTTCGAGCAGGGCTGGACCGAAACCTTGTAAATCAGGCATGGGCATAGTTCCAGGCCGGGCTCCGCAGAGCCCGGCTGGTCATCAGTAAATGCTGAAAGGGAAGTACTTGGCGTTGATGTTCTCGTAAGAACCGTCGTCAATGATGGCTTGCAATGCAGTATTCAGGCGCTCACGCAGCGGGTCACCCTTGCGTACAGCAATACCGATCTGGTCATTGTCGAACACGGGCTCGCCCTTGAACTCAAAGTTGGCGCCAGCGTCGCTTTGCAGCCACTCGTATTGCACGAAGTTATCTGCCAGTACGCCGTCAATGCGACCGGAGTTCATATCGAGGTACGCGTTTTCCTGGGTGTCATACAGACGAATATCCACGACGTCAGCCATGTTGTCTTCGAGCCATTGGCCGGCGATGGTCGCACGCTGGGCGCCGATCGTCTTGCCTTTCAGGCTAGCTTCATCGACTTTGAAATCAGCTGACTTAGGAGCAACAAACTGCAACTTGTTGGTGTAGTAAGGATTGGTAAAGTCAACCGCCTGTTTGCGCTCGTCGGTGATCGACATGGACGCGACCAGAAAGTCGAATTTGTTGTTGTTCAGCGCGGGAATGATGCCGTCCCAATCCGAGGTCACAACTTCACAATCAACTTCCATCTTGGCGCACAGGGCGTTAGCGATATCGAGGTCAAAACCAACCACTTCACCACTGCTGTCCACCAGGTTGAATGGAGGGTAGGCACCTTCAGTACCGATGCGCAGCGTCTCGGCAAAAGCCGGAGCACTCATAAACAACGCTGTGGCGGTTGCCAGCAAAACTTTCTTGTATTGTTTCATGGACCTACTCCTATTTGTGGCTTGACATGAACTGTCTGCAGCGTTCGGAACCGGGGTTATCGAACACCTGATCCGGCGTACCGATCTCTTCGACCAGCCCTTGGTGTAGAAATACAACCTGGCTCGAAACCTGTCGAGCAAAACCCATTTCATGGGTAACCAACAGCATAGTACGTCCTTCATCCGCCAATGCTCGAATTACCGTCAACACCTCGTGAACCATTTCTGGGTCAAGTGCTGAAGTGGGCTCATCGAACAGGATGACGCGCGGCTGCATGGCCAGCGTGCGAGCAATCGCGGCACGTTGCTGCTGGCCGCCGGACAGCTGCGCCGGGAAAGCGTGGCGCTTGTCGGCTATACCGACCTTTTCCAGAAAGGCTTCGGCCGACTCTACCGCTTCAGCCTTGGACTGACCCAGCACACGACGAGGTGCCTCGATAATGTTGTCGAGAATGCTCATATGCGGCCACAGGTTAAAGCTCTGAAAAACGAACCCAACACGTGCCCGCAGACGATTGATCTGCTTGCTATCGGCAGCAACCAGCTCGCCACTGCGCGCAGGCTTAAGTTTGAGCTCTTCACCGGCAACCAGAATCTGGCCTTGATGGGGGTTTTCCAACAGGTTAATGCAGCGCAGCAACGTACTCTTGCCTGAACCGGAAGAGCCGAGAATAGAAATAACGTCGCCATCGTTGGCGACCAGGTCAACGCCCTTGAGCACCTCAAGGTCGCCGTACCGTTTGTGCAAGTTGCGCACTTCTAGAGCGGGCGAAGTCACTTATCGTTATCCACTAGGCTTTTAGCCGTCAGGTGTATTACCACCGCATTTGTGATGCGGCAGCCGGGGTGCAGCGTTCTCTGCAGACGCCCGGTCGTCATATTCTGGCAAAATTAGCACAGCTGATCCGCATGACCAAGAACCCTCTTTCGGTCACGCCGCTAAAATCACAGGCAAAACGCTTGCCAAGATGCCAGCTAGACAGCTCTCAACTGCCAAAAACAAAAAAGCCCGCTGGGGTTGCCAGCGGGCTTTCGTAATAAGTGGTGCCCAGAGACGGAATCGAACCGCCGACACGAGGATTTTCAATCCTCTGCTCTACCGACTGAGCTATCTGGGCATCAAGGGCCGCTATTAAACGGTTTAAGCCTTTTTGTGTCAAGCGCCAAACGAAAAATATTTTCTACTTATCAGCCGCTTACCCAAACATCATGCGCTCGGAGGCACGTATCCCTCGGCTTGAGCGTAATCTTCACCGGCCAGAAACTTGTCCATTTCAGCCTGGATAAAGCGTCGATCTTCCGGATCCATCATGTTCAGGCGACGCTCATTGATCAGCATCGTCTGGTGCGCTTGCCAGTCATCCCAGGCGCGCTTGGATACATCCTGAAAAATCGCTTCGCCCTTGGGACCGGGATAAGGCGGCCGCTCTAGACCGGGCAGTTCTTCTTTGAATTTGCGGCACATAACCATGCGTGTCATCGCGGGCTCCTTCAGGCAACAGTGGGAACATAGGACTCAACCAGTTTCAGCAGCTTTTTAACTGGCGCTGCCAGACCAAGACGACTGGGTTGGCGCAGGTTATACCAGACCTGCCCCGCTTCAGCCACGCCAGCACTGGCGTCCACCCGCAGCAGCAACGGCTGAATATCCAGATGAAAGTGGCTAAAGGTATGCCGCAGAGCCGGTAACGACTCACGACTATGAACACGCAGCGCCTGCCCACCTAGCCACTGGGCAAGCTCTTCCTCGCCATCCAGCTGTGGCGGGCACCAGAGGCCGCCCCATAGGCCACTCGGCGGCCTGCGCTGCAACCACACCTCGCCATCCTGATTCATCAACAAGGGCATCACGCACTGGCGTATCGGTACTACCTTACGCGGTTTGGACGAAGGGAAGCGGGTAGGCTCACCGAGCATTCGCGCCTCACAGCCGTCCTTGAGCGGACACAGCAGGCAGGATGGTTTAGTGCGAGTACACAGGGTCGCCCCCATATCCATCATGGCCTGCGTGTAGTGCTGCACCCTGTTTTGGGGCGTATAACGCTCTGCCATGCTCCACAAGCGGTCATGCACCTTCTTTTCGCCCGGCCAGCCCTCGACCGCGCCAAAACGCGCCAGTACCCGTTTGACGTTGCCATCCAGAATCGGCGCCCAGATCCCCATACTCAACGAGGCTACCGCGCCAGCGGTCGACCGGCCGATACCGGGGAGCTCAATCAGCCCCTCAATACTGCGCGGGAATTCACCGGCGTGCTCGCCGACCACCAGCTTGGCCGCCTTGTGCAGATTGCGCGCCCGACTGTAATAGCCAAGCCCGGTCCACAGATGCAGTACCTCGTCGTCACTGGCGGCAGCCAGGGCATGCACATCCGGGAGCGCTTGCATGAAACGCTCGTAATAGGGAATGACGGTGGCTACCTGCGTCTGTTGCAGCATGATCTCAGACACCCACACGCGGTAAGGCGTCATGCCCTGCTGCCAGGGCAGGTCCTTGCGTCCGTGCAGGTCATACCAGTCCAGCACCCGCTGGGCGAAGTCATCAGGGCTCAATTGGAAAACAACCCCTTGAGTGCATCGCGCAGCTGAGGTGCCTTGTCGCCCAGTTTCTCGTCGATACGCTCTTCCAGCTTGCGCTTGGCTTCATTGCCAAGTAACTGGCCAGCTACCCGGGTGACGCCCTCGCTATCAACACCACAGCTGCTGGCCGCGTTATGTAAATACCCTTGGCAGCGCACGGGCCACTCGACCCCCACATAGCGCTCGTTAACCTGGCAGGCTTCATCCGGCATGTCGCTCTTGTCACCTTCCAGCAGCAGACCAATGCGATAGTCCAGACGCTGATCTGGCAGATTAACTTCGCCTTTGCCCTTGGCCGTGATCCCCGGCAAGGAGGCGACCAAATCGCGACTGGTGATTTGGCCATCACGTATGCTGAAACTACCGTTCAGCTGTCTGAAGGGGGTGTTTTCACTACCATGCTCGCCACTGAGCGACTTGCGATTGGCCAGGGCGATAGCGCGGCATAGCTGCTGCTCGAGATTCACCCCCAGCAAAGCGCCATCGTCTACCTGGAAGCGAGCGTTGCCGCCCAGAGTATTCATCCAGCGACGCATGCTGTTGCCGCGCATGCTCAGATCCATATTCAGGTTCAGATCGCCACGTACCTGAGCCGGCACATCGTAGGCCTGTTGCGCAGCAAGCGAATCCAAACCAGCGATCTCACTAGTCAGGGACACTTTGACCGGAGTCTGGCGGGTGTCAATTTCACCTTTGCTGGCGAAGGTGCCGGAGAATATTCCGCCATCGAGCTGTTTGAGCTGGATGCGACCATCGCGCGCAACAACCTCTGCTTTAAACGGCTGGATGCTTTGGCCGGTCAGGGTGAGCTGCTTCAGTGCGAGGCTACCGTCCACATCGAGGGCGGCCAACCGCTCCAGCGGCAGCACTGACTCATCACTCCATTCTGCTGGCGCCGCGGTCGACTTGCTGCCGCCAGTTTGCTGCGACGCAGTGCCATCCTTCTGTTCCACCGCTGGCAGGTAGTTATCCAGATTGAGGCTATCGCCCGCCAGATTGAAGCGCAGCGCCTGGCGCTCAAAGTCAGCCACGCCCATTTGCCCTTTCAGGGTTGCACCGTCAACCAACAGACTCAGATCCCTGAGCATCATGCTGGTAGCAGAGCCATCCAGCTTGGCGGACAGCGATATCTGCGAAAGTGCGCCCGGGTCGGCCATATCGGGCAACTCCTGCCCCAAATCACGGAGCAGATCGCGACCATCAAACTCGGCCACATCAATCTGGCCCGCTAATGTCGGCGCAGTATCCAGGGCGGTGACCTTCAATGCGCCGGTCGCGCGCATATCGCCCAATGACATACGCAGCTGGTTCAACTCTGCCACCTGTGCGGTCAAGTCCAGCAGGCCATCGCCTTGCAGCTGGAGATTGATGGCACGACCAGAGAAGGGTTCGCCACTGGCATCCACTTTCATCTCCAGAGCGCTGAACTCGTAGCGTTTCAACCCGAGGTCGAACTGAGCAACGGTTTTCATATCCATGCGTACGCGCAACGCGGGCTTATCAGTAGTCAACAGCCCCAGAAAACTGACATCAAAGGGTTCGCCTTCGATCAATGCGCCTGTGGTCAGATTGGCCTGATCGAGGCTCAGTACCTGCCCGCTTTGGCGATCTTCGTAACGCACGCTGGCATTAGTCACCTGCACACTTTCAACCGCAAAATCCATCTGCTTGTCTTCAGTGGCAGGTGGTGCACTGGAACCGCCATCAGCGCCTTCGGCGGCAGCAGATTCCTGTGGGCCAATGCTAGCCCAGTTACCCACACCATCGTCACCTTTGACCAGTTGCAGGTGCACGTCGTCCAGAATCACATCACTCATGCGCAGCTGACGGCGCAACAAGGGCAGGACCTTGACACCAAGCCCCAGCGAGCCCACCTGAGCCAGCGACTGATCCGGATGGGCGATGGGCGCCACGCCCACATCTTTGAGCTCAATACCCAGCCAAGGGAACAGCGACCAACCGATATCGCCACCCAGGGTCAGCTCAATATTGGCCTGCTCACGTGCGGCCTGCTGAATCTCTTCCTTGTAATCATTCGGATCGAACATCCGGGTGAGGAAAAACAGCACGCCGACAGCCAGCACCGCAATGCCGAACACCACCAGCCCTAGTACCTTGGCAAAGGCTTTCATCACTTCTCCTTATTGGCCCCGCCGAAAACACTTCTGCGGGGTAATACAACCTTGATTTCAGCTTTGATTTCAGCTGGCGTCCAGCATCCGGCCTACCTGATCCGCCAGCGCTAGACTGGCAGTCAATCCCGGCGACTCTATGCCAAACAGGCTGATCAAGCCTTTCACGCCATGCGTAGTCTGATCTTGGAGGACGAAATCCATGACCGGTTCCCCCGCCCCGCTCAGCTTGGCCCGAACGCCAGCGTAGGCCGGCTGCAATCGCTGCGGATCGCAGCCGGGCCAGTAACGCTGCACCGCTGCCGCGAATGGTTGGCGACACTCTTCATCCACAGCGTAATCCAGCTGATCGACATAGCGTACATCGGGACCAAAACGCAGCTGCCCACCCATATCCAGTGTTGCATGCACACCCAAACCGGCCGTATTGACCTCCGGCATAGGGTAAACCAGATGACGGAAAGGCGACGACCCGGCATAAGCAAAATAACGGCCCTGGCACCAGTGCACGGGTGGCACCTGCCTCACCCCGGTTACCGATTGCTGCAACTGCTGCGCAAAGAGTCCGGCGGCATTGACTACCTGCCTGGCGGTAAGACGAAAAGGGTCAGAGCCGCTCATACCTTCGACCGCCAACCCCGCCCCACAAGGCACAATACGCTGCACCTGACTGCGACAGATCAGACTGCCGCCGGCTGATTGCAGGGCAGCCTCGAAGGATTGCATCAGCGCATGGCTATCCACAATCCCAGTCTGCGCCGAGAACAGCCCCGCCACAGCCCGCACCTCGGGCTCCATCGCACGCACTTGCGCCGCATCAAGCCACCGCAACGCCACGCCGCTAGCCGCCGCATTGGCCTGCAAACGCTCGAGAGCGGGAATCTCCTCTGGCGTCACGGCTACCAGCAACTTACCAATACGCCGGTGCGGCACCGCGTACTGCTTGCACCACGCGTACAGCAGATCGCGCCCGGCGACGCACAATCGCGCCTTGAGCGAACCCGGCGGATAATAGATACCGGCGTGAATGACCTCGCTGTTGCGGCTGGAACTGTGCTGGCCGATCCAATCTTCCTGCTCAAGCACCAGCACGCTGCGCCCAGCACGCGCCATGTGCTGCGCCAGGGCCAGCCCCACCACACCAGCACCAATCACTATCAGGTCAAAATCCGTCGTCATAGCCTCTATCTCTGAGCTCTAAACACCCTGTCATTTCACTACGCATTCTGCCCAGGCCTCAGCGCCGATCACAGCCCACTAGCCCAGCGACCAGGGCAATCAATCAGGCCAATAAGTCCGCGGTAGCCCAACCGGGCCACAGACACGTATAATGCCCGCCCTTGACCGACAATTTCAGCGGAGATTCATCATGGCCGAGCGCAAGGCCAGTGTCGCGCGCGACACTTTGGAAACCAAGATCAATGTTGCCATCAACCTTGATGGAACGGGTGCGGCAGACTTTGACATTGGCGTTCCCTTCCTTGAACACATGCTCGACCAGATTGCCCGACATGGCCTGATCGACATGACCATCAAGGCCCGAGGCGATCTGCACATCGACGACCACCACACGGTTGAAGATGTGGGCATCACGCTGGGTCAGGCCTTTGCCAAGGCCATCGGTGACAAAAAAGGCATCCGCCGTTATGGCCACGCCTATGTACCTCTGGATGAAGCACTGTCACGTGTCGTGATCGACTTTTCCGGTCGTCCCGGCCTGCAGATGCATGTGCCCTTTACCCGCTCCAGCGTCGGCGGCTTTGATGTTGACCTGTTCATGGAGTTTTTCCAGGGCTTCGTCAATCACGCTCAGGTTACCCTGCATATCGATAACCTGCGCGGTGTGAATACACACCACCAGATTGAAACCGTGTTCAAGGCCTTTGGCCGCGCACTGCGCATGGCTATCGAGCAAGACGAGCGTATGAGCGGCATCATGCCGTCTACCAAAGGCTGCCTGTAATCCATGTCGAGTCATGTAGCGGTTATCGACTACGGCATGGGCAACCTGCATTCGGTTGCCAAAGCACTGGAGCATGTCGGCGCGCAACAGGTTGAAGTGACCAGCGATCCACAGGCCATACTTAATGCCGATCGCGTGGTACTACCTGGCGTTGGCGCGATCCGCGATTGCGTCAGCGAACTGCGCCAACTGGGCCTGGATCAGGTGGTACTGCAGGTCGCCAGGGAGAAACCCCTGCTCGGCATCTGTGTCGGTATGCAGATGCTGCTGGAGCACAGCGAAGAGAATGGCGGCGTTGATAGCCTTGGCCTGTTTCCCGGTCAGGTGAAGTTTTTTGGTGACGAGCTGTACGACGCAGACGTACGCCTCAAGGTGCCGCACATGGGCTGGAATCAGGTGCAACAAACCATCGACCACCCGCTCTGGCACCGCATTGAACAGGATGCCCGCTTCTACTTTGTGCACAGCTACTACGCCGCACCCGGCAAAACCGGACAGCTGGCCGGGCGCTGCCATTACGGCGTCGACTTCGCCGCGGCACTCGCGCAGGACAATGTATTCGCCACCCAATTCCACCCCGAGAAAAGCCACACCAACGGTCTGCAGCTACTGCAGAACTTTCTCGCCTGGGATGGGCGCTGGTAAAGATCAGAGCTGCAGGCTGCAAGTCGCACGTCGCAAGCAAATCCGCTTGCCGCTCGCCGCTTGAAACTTGAAGCTCTTTTTCCAAAGGAAAAAGTTATGCTCATTATTCCCGCTATCGACCTCAAAGACGGTGCCTGCGTACGCCTGCGCCAAGGCCTGATGGACGATGCAACGGTGTTTTCCGATGACCCGGTCGCCATGGCCGCCAAATGGGTCGAGGCCGGCTGCCGTCGCCTGCACCTGGTCGACCTGAACGGTGCCTTTGAAGGCAAGCCGGTCAATGGCGCCGCCGTGACTGCGATTGCCAAGCGCTACCCCGACCTGCCAATCCAGATCGGTGGCGGTATTCGCTCACTGGAAACCATCGAAGAGTACGTCAAGGCTGGCGTCAGCTACGTCATCATCGGTACCAAGGCGGTAAAAGAGCCTGAATTTGTAGCCGAAGCCTGCCGCGCCTTTCCGGGCAAGGTCATCGTTGGCCTTGATGCCAAGGATGGCTTTGTCGCGACCGACGGCTGGGCCGAGGTCAGCAGCATTCAGGTGATCGATTTAGCCAAGCGCTTTGAAGCGGACGGTGTCTCTGCCATCGTCTACACCGATATCGCCAAAGACGGCATGATGCAGGGCTGTAACGTAGAAGCCACCGCAGCGCTGGCGAATGCCACCTCGATACCGGTTATCGCCTCCGGCGGCATCCATAATCTGGGCGATATTCAGACCCTGCTGGATACCACCACACCCGGCATCATCGGCGCCATCACAGGCCGTGCTATTTATGAAGGCACGCTGGATGTCGCGGTAGCACAGGCCCTGTGTGACGAGTACGCGGCCAGCAATAAGTAAAAGCTGGAAGCTGGAAGCTGGAAGCTGGAAGCATGCGTCGAGGAAGCTCGACGTCAAGCACATACAATACTTGGGCCGAGCACGATCGGCCGAATTCGATGCTTTTGCTTTAAGCTTCCAGCTTTTAGCTTCAAGCTCGCCAAAAGATCTGGAGCTAATTACCTATGCCGCTCGCCAAACGCATCATCCCCTGCCTCGACGTAGACAACGGTCGCGTGGTGAAAGGCGTCAAGTTCGAGAATATCCGCGATGCCGGCGATCCGGTTGAGATAGCACGCCGCTATAACGAGCAGGGTGCCGATGAGATAACCTTTCTCGACATCACCGCCAGCCACCAGGAACGCGACACCACGCTACATACAGTGGAACGCATGGCCAGTCAGGTATTCATTCCGCTGACCGTGGGCGGCGGCGTACGCACGGTTGCAGACATTCGCAACCTGCTTAATGCTGGTGCCGATAAGGTCTCGATCAACACCGCAGCCGTGTTTAATCCGGAATTTGTGGGCGAGGCCGCGGATCGCTTTGGCTCACAATGCATTGTGGTTGCGATTGACGCCAAACGCGTCTCAGCACCAGGCGAGCCGGGGCGCTGGGAGATTTTCACCCACGGCGGTCGCAAGCCTACCGGGCTGGATGCCGTGGAATGGGCGCGCAAAATGGAACAGCTGGGCGCAGGCGAAATATTGCTCACCAGCATGGATCAGGACGGCGTCAAAAGCGGCTACGACCTGGGCGTTACCCGAGCCATCAGCGATGCACTGCACATCCCGGTCATTGCCTCTGGCGGCGTCGGCAACCTGCAGCACTTGGCTGACGGCGTAACCCAGGGCGGCGCAGACGCCGTGCTGGCCGCCAGCATCTTCCACTTTGGTGAATTTACCGTCGCCGAAGCAAAAGCCTACATGGCTGAACGCGGCATTGAGATGCGCCTCTAAGCGGGCCAGCTCAGGTTAATGCGGGCGCGTCAGTAGCGCCTGCACACTCACCAGCCTTACGCCCTCGCGCTCTTCCAGTTCCGGCAAGCGGCGCTCGAGAAAACTCAGACTCTCAGGATAAGGATGACCAATCAGCACCGCTGAACCCTGCTTGCGCGCCAGCGCCAACGCCCGCTTAAACTCCTGTTCCAGCCCTGCCGTGCTGCGTTCGTTATCCAGAAAGACATCACGCGATACGCTATCCACATTCAACGCCTGCGCGGCAAAAGCCGCCTGCGTGTCCTTGGTTGTGCGGCTATCCACAAAAAACAACTGGCGCGCAGCCAGCTGCGCCATCAGCCAGTCCATGCGCTCGCGATCGGCCGTCAGCTTACTACCCATATGATTATTGACGCCCTGAATTGGGCTGAACGCATTGAGACTGGCCTGCAGCCGAGCATCAAACACGCTTCTACTCATCTGTGTATCAAGACCGCCCTCACCCATCGAGAGCGAGGCCATGCTTTCCATCGGCAGGTGCAGCATAACCGGCTTGCCCGCCTCGGTAGCGAGCCGGGCCAACAGCTGCGCGTTGGGCGTTAAAGGCATAATGGCCAGCGCTACCTGTCCCGGCAGCGCAATGACCCGCTCACCCGCAACGCGGCTTTGGCCTATATCGTCAATGATGATACTCAGCACTGGGACCCGCAGCGATGGCTGTGCAAACTCTGCCGGGGCAGGCATCTCAGGAATGACGACGGGAAGCAGGTCAACAGCCGGCACGCCCGGCTCCGTCAGCGGAACCTCGGCAGCCGGCGGAACAGGTGTAATCGCGCTTTGCGGATCATCAGGCGGCAACGATGGCAGCGATTCAGTTGCGCCGGGGGCTGCTTGCCGAGCTAACTCAGCGGCTGGCTCTGGCGGCTGTTCATCAGTGCACCCGCCCAAAAATAGCGCAGAGATCAGCAACCAGGTCATCAACAGCCGCGATACGCGCGCGCAATCAGCTGCAGCTATAAATAGCCTGACCACCTGCTGAACTTACTGCACGCGTTCGCGGGCGACGTTCAAGCCTTTCAGCAGGCTAACGGCCTGGCTAAGCTGATAGTCATCAGCCAGAGGGCTGGCATCTTGACGGGCAGCCGACGTCGGACGCTCATTACCACTGGCGTTGTTCAGATGGCCAGCCAGATCAGCCTCACGGTAGCTGATCTCACTTTCATCCAGCGTCAGGTGAGCACGCTCCACTCGGATATCCGGAACAATGCCCTGCGCCTGAATAGAACGACCCTTCGGCGTGTAATACAGCGCGGTGGTGAGCTTGAGACCGCGATCATTGTTCAATGGCAGCACCGTTTGTACCGAGCCCTTGCCAAAACTGTCGGTCCCCATAATCACTCCGCGCCCCAGATCCTGCAGCGCACCAGCAACGATCTCTGAGGCAGAGGCTGAGCCGCCATTGATAAGTACCACCAGGGGCACGTCGCCGGAGGGGTTATTACTGGTCGCGCTGAAACGCATTTCTGCATTACTCAAGCGGCCCTTGGTATAGACGATCAAGCCTTCGTCGACGAAGGTATCTACCACCTCGACTGCGGACTGCAGCACGCCACCTGGGTTGTTACGCAAATCCAGCACCAGCCCCTTGAGCTCGCCATCGGCTTTCAGGCGGTTAACACTAGTGCGCACTTCGTCCCCGGTATTGACCTGAAACTGGGTAATACGCAAGTACGCATAGCCGGGCTCAAGCATCTCGGACTTAACACTCTTGACCTTGATGATGGCGCGCTCCAGCGACACCTCGAACGGCCGACCGTTATTTCTCACCAGCGTCAAACGAATGCTACTGCCGGGCTCGCCGCGCATTTTGTCGACCGCATCCATCAGACTCATGCCCTTGACCGGCTGATCGTCAATCTTGACGATCAGGTCGCCCGCCTCGATACCCGCCTCGGCGGCGGGCGTGTCATCGATCGGCGAAACCACTTTGAGAAAGCCGTCTTCCTGACCAACCTCAATACCCAAGCCGCCGAATTGGCCCTGAGTCGAGTCCTGCAAACCGGCAAATTCATCCGGCCCCATATAGGCGGAGTGCGGGTCCAGTCCTTCAAGCATGCCGCGAATGGCATTTTCCAGCAGCGTGGCGTCATCCACCGGCTCAACATAAGCCGTGCGGATACGCTCAAACACTTCAGCGAAGGTACGCAAGTCATTCAGCGGCAGGGGAGCAGCAGCCTCCTGTGGTGCTTCTTGCGCATACACAGGAGCCAGGCTGAGACTCAGGCTCAGGCCGGCTACGAACAGACTACGCACTGCAATCATGAAACTCTCCCAACGCAAGAAAGACGGACAGCAACCAAGCTGCGAACAGGCGGCAACTCAGGTGGCATCATCCCGACAGCATACACCAGGCCAATGGATCAAGGGCCTGCCCTCTGTGACGGATCGCAAAATACAGCGATGGTTCAGGTAAACCGCCACTATTACCTACCGTAGCGATAGCTTCGCCCGGCTGTACCCAGGTGCCCACCTCGCGCAGCAAAGTCTGGTTATGGCCATAAAGACTGAGGTAGCCGTTGCCATGATCCAGAATCAGCAACAGCCCGGAGCCACGCAGCCAGTCCGCGAAAACCACGCGGCCGCCGTGAATGGCATGAACCTGAGTACCTAACGACGCGGAAACCAGGAGGCCATCCCACTTCAGCCGGGCATCCCCACCGCGCTGACTGCCGTAGCGAGAGACAATGCGCCCACGCACCGGCAGCGGCATCTTGCCTCGCGCCTGGGCAAAGGCAAGGCCGCCGGCAGGCCAAGCCGCCGGCGTCTGACTGGCATTCTGATTTGCACTCTGGCTTTGGCTGGAGGCTTGGCTCCGCGCGGGAGGCGGCGTAGGCGTGGGCAGGCTGGTAATGGCTTCGTCCAGCTGTTTGATCAGTTTGTTCAGCGCCGCCCGCTCGGACTCCCGCGCGGCGAGTTTCTGCGCTTCTGAGCGACTCTGTCCCTGCAGCGACGCCAGCAACTGAGAGCGCTTGTGCTGTTGCGCCTGCAGCGCGCTTTCACGCACTACCAGATCCTCGCGCGCGCTCTGCAGGGCGGCCTGCTCGCGCACTATATCGGCACTGGCCAGCTGAATCTGGCTCAGCGTATCGTTGAAACGGTTGATCTCCTCGACACGTGCTTGCCCCACGTACTCGTAGTAGCGCATCATCCGCGCCATGCGGCCCGGGTCATCCTGGTTCAGTAGCACCTTGAGGTAGCCTTGCTGCCCGGCCATGTAGGCCGCCCGAACTTGCTGGGCTATTTGCTCCTGCTGGGCTTCCAGCGAAGCCTGTAGCGCCTTGGCCTGCTCGCGCAAGTCCAGCAAGCGAGTCTCGCCTTCACGGATCTGCTGCTCCAGCTCGTTGCTTTCGCCCTTGAGACGACCGATGTCCGTCTCGCTTTCCTTCAGCTCGGACTCTAGCCCGGAGACTTCCTGCTTAAGCCCATCGAGCATATCCTTCAAGCGTTGAATATCGGCCTGAGTCTTCTCCAGCTCAGCACGCGCCGCGCGCGAATCGGTCTCCTGCGCAGTGACAGGCAGAGCAGCGCCCAACACCAGCACACTCATGCCAGCGGCGATCAGCGCCCTGCCGCAAAACCTTGCCGTTACCAACAGCCACTCCATCGGCCCTGCCTCCCGCTGCGGATATGTAGGTTTCAGAGCCGAGTCACAATCGAGCGACCGGTCATTTCTGCCGGCTGCGGCAAGCCGAGCAGCGTCAGCACGGTAGGCGCCACATCAGAGAGAATGCCGCCATCGCGCATCGTAACGGCACGTGGGCCAACATAGACAAAGGGCACCGGCTCGCAGGTATGAGCGGTATGCGCCTGACCTGTCGAGTCATCTGCCATCTGCTCGACGTTACCGTGATCGGCGGTAATCAGCGCCTCACCACCGACCTTACCCAGCGCCTCTTCAATGCGCCCGACACATTTATCAAGACACTCTACAGCGGCTACGGCTGCATCGAACACGCCGGTATGACCGACCATATCGCCATTGGCGTAATTAACAATAATCACGTCGTAACGCTGCTGCTCAATGGCCTCGACAATACGATCAGTGACTTCAGGCGCGCTCATTTCCGGCTGCAAATCGTAAGTCGCTACCTGCGGTGAAGGGATCAAAATGCGCTCCTCACCGGCAAAGGGCTCTTCGCGCCCACCGGAGAAGAAGAAGGTCACATGCGCGTATTTTTCTGTCTCCGCGATGCGCAGCTGGGTCTTGCCTTGTTTAGCGAGATACTCACCCAGCACGTTGTCGAGCGACGCCGGCGGATAGGCACAAGGAGCAGGGATAGTGGCCGCGTACTGCGTCAACATGACAAAACCGCCCAGATTGAGTTTGCGCCCGCGCTCAAAGTCACTGAAAGCAGGTTCCACGAAAGCGCGACTCAATTCACGTGCGCGGTCAGCCCGGAAGTTCATAAACACCACAGCATCGCCATCTTCAACCCGCACCGCATCGCCAATAGTGGTGGCCTTAACAAACTCATCACTCTCGCCGCGCTCGTAAGCAGCATTCAAGGCATCAACGGCGGTCGGCGCGGAGAACTCGCCCTGCCCTTCGGCGATCAAGCGATAAGCAGATGCAACGCGATCCCAGCGGTTGTCACGATCCATCGCAAAGTAGCGACCAATCAGGCTGGCAGTGCGCCCCTTGCCCAAGCGGGCATAGGTTTGCTCCATCAATTGCAGCGAGGGTGCAGCGCTCTTAGGCGGCGTATCGCGCCCATCCAAGAAGCCGTGCACGTATATCTGCTGCGCACCACGCTTGGCGGCCAGTTCCACCATGGCCGCCAGATGCTCCTCATGACTGTGCACGCCGCCTGGCGACAAGAGACCCATAATGTGTACCGCGCGACCCGCGCTGACGGCCCTATCAACGGCGACACAAATAGTCTCGTTGGTAAAGAAGTCACCGTCATCGATCGCCTTGGTAACCCGGGTAAAATCCTGATAGACCACCCGTCCAGCGCCCAGATTCATGTGACCAACTTCAGAATTACCCATCTGCCCATCCGGCAGCCCCACATCCATGCCCGAACCGGAAACCAGCGTGTGTGGCGCGTTAGCCCACAGCCTATCCCATACCGGTGTATTGGCAGCCATGATGGCATTGGATTCCGGCGACTCGCTGTGACCGAAGCCATCCAGAATCATGAGGACTACGGGCTTTGGGGTTGCTGTCATACTGAATGAACTCACAGGTTGAATTGGGCGAAGAGGACCACAGCCAACCAGGGCTGTGCCAGGCGACAAACTAAGTCTACAGTTTACTTGCCAGGCCCCGAGCTGTCATGCTCGGTTCCGCCCCGGTATTGCATCGACCGTTCGCACCTGCACAATGCTTTTCCCAGGCGCGTCACCCGCACTCGTTATTCGATGCCCACCTTGGTGTATACTCGCCCCCTTTATCGATTTTGGAAGCATCTCCAATGCAGTTTCTTCAGCACTTGATTGAATTCATCAGCGCCCACTATCTGCTAACCACCGCCTTTCTCGTCGTACTGGCGCTGTTGCTGTTTACGGAAGGACGTAAGTCCGGCACCGCGGTCAGCACCCAGCAGGCAACGGCCATGATCAACCGCGAAAATGCCATTGTTGTCGACCTACGCCCCAAAAAAGAATTTGCGGCTGGCCATATCGTTGACTCCATCAACATCCCGTATGACAGCCTGACCACTCGCATCAGCGAGCTGGACAAGCACAAAGGCAAGCCATTGCTACTGGTTTGCGCCGCCGGTCAACACTCGGGCGGTTGCGCCAAGCAACTCAAGGCAGCTGGTCACGACAACGTCGCTCGCCTGTCCGGCGGTGTTGGCAGCTGGCGCTCAGACAATCTGCCGCTGGTGAAATAATATGGCAAAGGTCGTAATTTACAGTAGCAACTACTGCCCCTTTTGCATGCGCGCCAAGCGGTTACTCGACAGCAAGCAGGTCGAGTACAAAGAGATCAACGTCGATGGCTTGCCTGCCGTGCGCGCAGAAATGACGCGCCTGGCCGGTGGCCGCACGTCGGTGCCACAGATTTGGGTCGGTAACACCTACATTGGTGGCTGTGACGAACTCTTTGTCTGCGAGCGCTCTGGACAACTGAACAGCCTGCTGGCAGGGTAATCAGCCGATTTAACCAACGCTTTAAACAACACTAACGAGCACTTCATAAGGACCGAACATGGCCGAAGAAAACCAGAACAATCAAGCCGCCAACGGTGCAGCCAGCCAGCCGCAATTCAGCCTGCAGCGCATCTATACCAAAGACATTTCCTTCGAGTCCCCGAAAGCGCCCAGCGTATTCCAGACCCAGTGGAACCCACAGGTTAATCTGGACCTGAACACGCGCCACACCGAGCTACAGGAAGGCATGTACGAAGTCGTGCTGACGCTGAATGCCACCGTCACTAATGGCGACAACGAAACCACCTTTATCGCCGAAGTGCAGCAGGCCGGTATTTTTGCCATCAATGGTCTGGACGAAGCGGCTCTGCGCCATACCCTTGGCGCCTTCTGCCCGAACATTCTGTTCCCCTACGCACGTGAGGCGATCGACAACCTGGTTCTGCGTGGCAGCTTCCCTCCACTGATGCTGTCACCAGTCAACTTCGACGCACTCTACGCTCAGGCCGAGCAACGTCGCACCGAAGAAGCCGCTGGTACTGCCTGATTCTTTTGGCGACAGCGACAACTGTGGCGCCCCTTCGTCGGGCGCGCCACACCGTTTATCCCCCGCTTGCAACCGTCCGCAACCACCACTGCGCTGAAACCGACTTTAGCCTTGTGCGCCATGCAGCGCATGCTCTAAGGTAAGCAACCGCAAATTTGCAGAAGACGGAATATCGCATGACCCTGCCGGCCTCCCGCCCCCTTTACCTGCTTGCCTTCATTGCCTGTGTGTTGCTGATGGGCGCCGCCCTGTACCTGGAACACATAGTAGGCCTCGAACCCTGCCCGCTCTGCATAGTGCAACGCGTTGCCGTGATCCTGATCGCGCTGACTTGCCTTGCTGCAGTGCTGCACAACCCCAAGCCGAACAACGAAAAGCGCACCACTGCCCGCTGCTACGGCGCACTAGTGACCCTGATCAGCGTGTTTGGCGGGGCTATTGCGTCACGCCAAATATGGCTGCAGCATCAGCCTGCCGACGAGCTTCCTGCGTGCCTGCCAAGCCTGGACTACATGCTGGACGTGCTACCGTTCCAGGAAATGCTCAGCCTGGTCTTCAGCGGGACCGCAGAGTGCGCCGAAGTAAGCTGGACCTTTCTTGGTCTGAGTATTGCCGAGGGCACACTGATTGCCTTTGTCTGTTTCGCCGTGTTCGGCCTGATGCAACTGGTGCGCAGGGTCGACTAATCCTGACTGGAGTCTTGTCGATGAAAAAACTGTTAACGGTACTGCTCTGCTGCGTTCTGGCCAGCTGCGCCAGCCCCGATGTTGAGCAATACGCGGCGGAGAAACCAGCACTCTCGCTGCAGGACTACCTCAATGGCGATCTGCAGGCCTGGGGCATGTTCCAGGACCGCAGCGGTGAGGTGATCAAGCGCTTTCACGTCAAGATGACAGGCACCTGGGAAGGCGACACCGGCACACTGGATGAACGCTTCACCTACTCCGACGGTACTACCGAGCGCCGGGTCTGGACCCTGACCCGGCAATCCGATGGCAGCTGGCAGGGCACCGCGGACGATGTAGAGGGCGTTGCGCAAGGCACGCTGGCAGGCAATGCGTTCCACT
Organism: Pseudomonas sp. 5Ae-yellow; assembly: GCF_014077575.1. Lineage (NCBI taxonomy): Bacteria > Pseudomonadati > Pseudomonadota > Gammaproteobacteria > Pseudomonadales > Pseudomonadaceae > Pseudomonas > Pseudomonas sp. 5Ae-yellow. The sequence continues at coordinate 29,591 of NZ_JACGWE010000010.1, forward strand.
GGCGCTATACCCTGCGCCTGCCGGTCGATGGCCGTACCTGGCTGGTCGACCTGGATGACCGCATGTATCTGGTGGATGACAACGTCATGCTCAACCGCGCCGTGATGAGCAAATGGGGCTTCACCCTTGGCAGTATCACGCTGAGCTTTTATAAACCTTGAAGCGCAGCTGTCGAGTGGCCTATTCTGTAGCGACAACGAAAGAACATATACCCATATAGTCGGTCCGCCGGCACAGTTTGACGAGGTGGAACATGCTGGACAGTTGCAGAAACTCCCAGGAACGCTGGGGCGGTGTTCACCAGTTGATCGACCGCTGGCTCGCAGAGCGCAAACAGCTCATTCTGCACTACACCAACTTGCGCAAGCGCGAGGCACCAAAGAACGCCCCGGACAATGAACTGGCGGCCTTTTGCGATGCGCTCGTCGACTACCTGTCAGCCGGCCATTTTGAAATTTATGAACAGCTGATGCGCGAAGCGGAAGACTTCAAAGACCAGCGCGGCATTGAACTGGCCCACCAGGTTTATCCGCGCATCGAAACCACTACCCGTGAAGCGGTCACCTTCAACGATACTTATGGCCAGCCCGACTGCGGCGTCGATGAAGACACCATGCAGACTCGCCTGCAACACCTCGGAGGCTTGCTGCATGAGCGCTTCGAGCTGGAAGATTGCCTGATTGAAGTACTGCATACCGCTCACAAAGACATGCTCAGCACCGTCTGACCCACAGGAAATGCCAGTGACCAGCACCGATAAAAGCGCCACCACCGCCAAGCAAGACGACAAGGTTTCCAATCCTCTCAACCTGCTGCAAACCTTGACCAGAACGCTCAACGAACACTTGGCGGATGCGTGCAATCAGGCCGAGCAGGACGCACAGAAAGCCTTGGCCAAGCTGCAGCGCCAGCAAGAGAAGCTGGATCTCAAGCTCAGCCAGACCAAGCAGAAACTCAGCGCGCGGGAAGCCGAGCAGCCAGAGAAACCAGCGAACAAAACACGCAAGAAGCTGGCCGAACTGGAGTCAGCCAAGGTCGAGCTACATGAAGCCCGACTGAGAGCCGAAAGCTATATCAAGCAGTTGAGCAGCGATGTACGCCAGACCCTGCGCCTTGCCAAAGGCCTCGAGCGCATCGACACTCAGGTTGGCCAGGCACTGGAAAAGCGCGACAACCCAAAACCTGCAGCCAAGCCTCGTACACGACGCCCCGCTGCGCCGCGCAACAACAATAACGCCAAGTCATCACGCGCGCGCAAACCCAGATCCGCAGCCAAGCCCACTACGCCGCAGTCGAACTAAAGTCGGCGACAGCGGCTGCATACTGATCAAGCAATGCTTGCAGCCGCTCACCACTCTCTCCTCCGCCTTGCACCTGCGCCAGCACGCCAAGCTGCTCAACCAAGGGCAACATGACAGGCACGGACAACTCCGCAAACAACGGCTCCAAGCGCCGTAACTGTAACAACTCAGCTTCCAGCTCAACCGCTTTCACCTGTTGATACAGCGACTGTGCCGACTCATCCTGCTTGAGCTTGCGCCGAACCAGTCGTAATGGCTTGATCACCTGGTCCTGCCAGGATTGCTGCTGCGCAAGCATTGGCAACATATCCTCGTGCGACACTCGCCGACCCTGGGTCCATAACCACGCGGACGCCAGCAACAGCAAAACGTCCAACCCACACTCATCCTGCAACGCCAGCAAGGTACTCATCACCCCTGGCTGCTGATAACAATCCAGCGCCCAGCCAATCAAACTATCGCGATCTTCACTCATTCTTGTATCCCCTGCTCACAGTACCTTGGCGCGCTGATATACTCGCGCCCTATGATCACCATCGAATCCCTTAGGTTACAGCGCGGCCCATTGCGGCTGCTTGATGACGCCAGTCTTACCCTGCACTCAGGCCAGAAAGTTGGCCTATTGGGTACCAATGGCGCCGGTAAATCCAGCCTGTTTGCACTGCTGCGCGGAGAGCTTGAGCCCGATGCTGGCAGTTGCAGCCTGCCCGCCGATTGGCGTATCGCCCATATGCGCCAGGAAATCGAAAACCTGGATCGCCTTGCAGTGGATTACGTGCTGGACGGCGACCTGCGCCTGCGCGACATTCAGCACCGCTTGCAACAGGCAGAAGCGCAACAGGCCGCCGAGCAACTAGGCAGCCTCTATGGTGAACTGGAAAGTCACGATGGTTTTACCGCAGATAGCCGCGCACGTACATTGCTTGCCGGCCTGGGTTTCAGCAGCGAGCAATGCGACCGCCCGGTTGGTGACTTCTCCGGCGGCTGGCGTATGCGTCTCAACCTGGCGCAGGCGCTGATGCGGCCATCGGACCTGCTATTGCTGGATGAGCCCACCAACCACCTGGATCTGGACGCCATACTCTGGCTGGAAGACTGGCTACGCAGCTATCCGGGCACGCTGCTACTCATATCCCACGACCGCGACTTTCTCGATGCAGTGGTCGAGCATATCGTGCACGTTGAAGGCCAGAAACTGAACCTTTATCGTGGTGGCTACAGCCAGTTTGAACGCACTCGCGCCGAACGCCTGGCACAGCAACAGTCAGCATTCGAGAAGCAGCAAGCGCAACGCGAACACATGCAAGCCTATATCGCGCGCTTTCGCGCTCAAGCCACCAAAGCCAGACAGGCGCAGAGCCGCCTCAAGGCGCTGGAACGCATGGAAGAGCTCGGACCAGCGCATATTGATTCGCCGTTCTCCTTCAGTTTTCGTGAAGCGACCAACCAATCCACACCCTTGCTGGACCTGGACAAGGGTCAACTGGGGTATACCGGCAACAGCATACTCGCCAACGTCAAATTGCAGCTCGCGCCTGGCGCCCGTATCGGGCTGCTCGGCCCCAACGGCGCAGGCAAATCCACGCTAATCAAGTCACTGACCGGCGATCTGCCGTTAATTGGTGGCGAACTGAAGACCGGCGAGCACCTGGCTATCGGTTACTTTGCCCAGCATCAACTCGACAGCCTTGACCCTGACGCCAGCCCACTGCTGCATTTGGCGCGACTGGCGCCGGATGAGCGCGAACAGACATTGCGCAACTTTTTGGGTGGCTTTGCCTTTCAGGGCGACCGTATTGATCAGGCAGTCGAGCACTTCTCGGGTGGCGAGAAAGCGCGTTTGGCGCTGGCTCTTATCGCATGGCAAAAACCCAACCTGTTGCTGCTCGACGAACCAACCAACCACCTCGACATGGAAATGCGTCACGCCCTGACCATTGCCCTGCAAGCCTTTGAAGGCGCCATGCTGCTGGTATCCCACGACCGCGCACTGATTCGTGACACCACTGATGAGCTTTGGCTGGTTGCCGACGGCAAGGTTGATACCTACAACGATGACCTGGACAGCTATACCCGCTGGCTGGCGCAGTTCCGCCAACAACAAGCCGCCGCCGCACAACCCGAGTCCAACAGCGCACCCAAGGTAGATGCCAAGGCCCAGCGGCGTGCAGCAGCAGAGCACCGGCAGCGCCTGGCGCCGCTGAAGAAGGCCGCTGACAAACTGGAGCAGCAACTGGCTGGCACCAACGAGGAACACACACAGATAGAAACCGAACTCGGTGATCCCAGCGTATACGAGGCCAGCAACAAGGACCTCCTGAAACAACTGCTGGCCAGACAAGCCAGTTGCCAGCAACGTATTGCCGAGCTGGAGGAGGCCTGGCTGCAGGCGCATGAGGAACTCGACGAATTACAGGCTGCCCTGGCAGACGAGTAACCGCACAACGGAGCAAACATGATTCTCTGGATTGATGCCGACGCTTGCCCCAGACCGGTACGCGATGTTGCAGTAAAGGCGGCGCGCCGCAAGCAGATCGAGCTGGTCTTGGTCGCCAACAGTGCCCAGCAATTGCCGCCGGGGCCGGGCGTGCGCCAAGTAATTGTTTCCGCTGGCGCAGACGCTGCCGATCATTACATCATCGAGCAAGCGAGCCAGGGTGACCTGGTCATTACCGCCGACATACCACTGGCGGCTGGCCTGGTAGATCGCCACGTTACCGCGATCAACCCGCGCGGCCAAGTCTATGATAAAGCGAGCATCGGCGACCGCTTGGCGATGCGCAACCTGATGGATGAGTTACGCGGCGCCGGCCTCGCCGGTCGCGGCGGACCAGCGCCCTACAGCGACAAAGACAAACAGGCGTTTGCCAATTCACTTGACCGCCTGCTGTCGCGCGGCAACTAGCCGCGCTTGGTAGCAAACTGACGAACCTGGTCGTTTAACTGCCCTCGAACAGCCTCCAACTCACTTGCCAGACGCGCCAACTCGACGGCCTGATCGGCATTGGCGGTAGCAATATCGCCAATGCCGTGCAGATGTTTAGCCACATCGTCACCTACGCTAGCTTGCTCCTGAGTAGCGGCCGCGATTGTAGTGTTGAGGTTTGCGATACTGGCGATTTCTGCCACGATTCCAGAGAGAATCTGTGCACTATTTTCGGTAACCGAAATACACCTTTCGACTGAATCCTGGCTGCGTTCCATCGCGCCGCGCGCCTGCTCTGAAGCACGCTGCAAGCGCGATATAAAATCCTGGATTTCGGCAGTTGAACGGGCAGTGCGCTGCGACAAATTACGAACCTCATCAGCTACTACTGCAAACCCACGACCGTGCTCACCGGCACGCGCCGCTTCGATAGCTGCGTTCAATGCCAGCAGATTAGTCTGTTCGGCCACGCTCTTGATCACATCAACCACCTGATCAATATCGACCGCCAATTGTGCTGCGCCATCAACGGCAGTACCGGTAAGGCGAATATTTTCTTCCAGCGAGTTCACCTCCGCACGAATACCCTCCATCGCCCTGTACCCCTGCTGGGCGTGACCATCTGCACCCTCGGATGCTGCTGCTGCATCTGCCGCGTTACGCGCAACCTCGGCCGTCGCACGACCAAGCTCCTGCATCGCCTGGACCATGTATTGGGTTTCACTCTGCTGGCGCTCGGCACTTTGGCGAACCGCTACGGACTTTCCCGTAACCGCCTGCCCCACCTCACCCAGCTGCTCCAGGCTATCACCCACGTCAGCGACCATTGCGTCCAACCCGCCAACAAATCGATTAAATGAGTCAACCATAGGGGTACGCATCGCTACGCGATAAGTTAGGTCTACTCTCTCGCCCTCGACCATCATCATCGCCGTGGCTCGCCCCATAGCCTCGCCCTCCAGCGCATCGCGATAGCCTAATTGCGCGAGATATATCAATACGGCCGCTTCAACCACGACATAACCTGCATGCACGAAAACCAACCCGAAGGTCAATCCTGGCGCCAGCCATACCCCCTGCAATCGTGATTGCAAATAGAAAAACATGAGGTGATGGACTGCAATAACCAGCGTCGCGACCAGAATTGGCATCCAATCACGGTAATAGATAAGAAAAGCCAGTAGAACGAAAATGGAGAAATGCATCTCCATGGTGCCGCGGCTCTGATTAATATGCAGCGCCGCCATCACCATAAAGGCAGCCCCTATAGCACAGCGAAATAGCCGCCCACCTTTACCCAAAGCGTGCAGGCCATGCATAACCATCAGCGTGCCGCCACCAACAACTAGAGCCTGAGCCCAAGTCCCATACCAGGAGGCCAGTGCCAGGGAGGCGAGCATACATAGCCAGAGCACACCCAGCATGACACGGTCAGCTTGCAGGTAATGGGCATCAAGGCTCAGAGACTGGGGAACTGTTGGATTCATCAATAGCTATCTCACCGGGATCAAGGTCACACAAACAAGCCACCGCATCCTGGCGAGTAATTGCTACCTTGCGTCCGGCTAGCAGGGCTTGCACCACTGGCTCGACAAAACTGCTGTCAGTTGTACAGTGAGCTCCGTCACTGTAAGGACCTACATAGGCTAACTGTCCTTCAGCGTCCCAAATAGCAATTGCAGGGGCACCGGGCCAGTTCGCCCATAACTCAGGTATCGGCCAATAAGGCAGCACCTTGAGGCCGTCAGTCAGATCGTCGGTACTGCGCTGTCCGGAGCGCGCGAACTCTACCCCCTGCTGCGCAAAGCGCTGGGTCATCTCATCCACATAAGCTTCATGCCCTGCACTGCAGGGGCAGCCTGACTGCCACACGTGGAGAACCTGAACATGCCCGGGAGCAAAAGGCGGGCTGACGGCTTCCCCCTGAAAAAAGGCCGGCCGCTCGAACGACTTCACGTAGCGCGCTTCGAACCACCAGTAAGCCCAGACAAGGCCCGCGAGCCAGATCAATAGCAATAACAGGGTCAAACCCCGGCGAAGCCAGATACGCATCAACACCATCCAGACAAGGAAATAGCACTGCATTTTGCCACATACCAGCGGACCAATTGACTGATTGAGCGCAGCGAAAGCTGTGTGAATCAGCATTAACCGCAGCGACTTGTGCCAACTGCTACTCATCTTCAGGCATAACAGCGCCCATTATCTTTGCCGCGCGCAGTACTTGGTTTAATTTTGCGGTCTACCGAGATGATCACTTTTGCTTTCATCTTCCGGCAGAGCGACCAACCCTCATTGATCTGTCGCCGCTATTTCAAGGAAGATGACACAACGTCTTGGCAGCGCGCTGCCGAGCAGGGAAGCCGCAGTGCACATACTCACTAACCTAGACCTGACAACGCTGACAGTCACCCTGACACTGGTGACCCTTAGCATGACATTACTGCTCGCACTGGCAGCCTGGCATGCAGGCACCGAGCAAGGGCTACGCCACTGGGCACTGGGTAACTGCAGCCTGATGCTGGGCCTGCTGCTGAACGTCAACCAGGAGCTACTACATCATAGCCTCTCAATCGTTCTCGCCAATGGGCTGATGACCGCCGGACTAGGGGTCATCTGGCTTGGCGTACGCGCCTTCAAAGGCCGCAGCCAGCCCGAATGGGGTCCCATCAGCGCCGCAGCACTGATCATGCTAGCACTCTGGGTTTGCCGCTTTCAGCTGGGCAGGCTGGATATCTGCTACGCCATCAGCTCGCTCGTGCTTGGCGGCTTTTTCCTGATGTGCGCCAAGGAGCTGCTGATACGTGCGGCCCAGCCGCTGCGCACAGCCTATTGGTTTACCGGCAGCATAGCGCTGCTATTCGGCATTGGTTTGATTGGGCGCCCGCTCGCCGCACTCAGTGGCTTGCAGAGCGACCACCCGGCCTTGGACAACCCACTACAAAACCTGACCCTGCTGGGCGCGATGCTGGCGCAGATAGGCATGGCCAGCGGGTTCATTCTGATGACCCATTACCGGACGGCCGAGGCGCTGCATAGACTGTCCGAACGCGACGGCCTGACCAACGCGTTGAACCGCAGAAGCTTGCAAGAACAGGCAAAGGCGCTGCTGGAGATAATGGCTGAGCGCAAACAACCAGCAACCCTGATAATGGTCGATGCTGACCACTTCAAGCGCATCAACGATGAGTTTGGCCATCAAACAGGCGATGCCGTGCTTTGCCATCTGGTCTCGAGTATCAGCCAGCATTTGCGCAGCGACGACCTGCTCGGGCGCTTTGGCGGCGAAGAGTTCACCTTGATATTGCCAGGCCTGAACACCGAGCGTGCAGCCCAGGTAGCCGAACGCATACGCCAAGGCTTATGCCGTCACCCTTGGGAGCAGGAAGGTCAACCCGTCTGGCTTAGCGCCAGCCTTGGAGTGGCCTGTTCGGAGCACCATGGTTACGACTTCAGCATCTTGCTGGCCGCCGCCGATGCAGCGTTGTACCGCGCCAAGGCATTGGGCCGCAATCGCGTAGAGTTAGCGCCAGAGCCTGGCGCAGAGCTCGAAGAAAAAACAGCCTTACGCCTTCTGTCACAATTCCGTCATAATCTGGACGTATAAACGTCAACCAGATAGGTGCATAGTGGATTGTATTCCACCGTACCAATGGAGTTTTCGTGAGCCAGTCTTTTGTACCACGCCCGTTCCCCCTGAGCCGTCCCCGCCGTATGCGCCGTGATGACTTTTCACGCCGCCTGATGCGCGAGAACACCCTGACCACCGATGACCTGATCTACCCGGTTTTTGTTCTGGAAGGAGAAGGTCAACGCGAAGCCATCGCCTCGATGCCCGGCATCGAACGGCTGTCCATCGACCTGTTGCTGGAAGAAGCAGCAGAGCTGGTAGACCTTGGAATTCCCGCGATAGCGCTTTTTCCGGTGACGCCGCTGGAGAAGAAATCGCTGGACGCCGCCGAGGCTTATAATCCGGAAGGCCTGGCTCAGCGTGCGACCCGCGCTCTGAAGGCACGCTTCCCAGAGTTGGGTGTTATCACGGACGTAGCCCTGGACCCGTTTACTACCCACGGACAGGATGGGATTATCGACGACAACGGCTATGTAATGAATGACATCACCGTCGAGATTCTAGTCAAACAGACACTGTCCCACGCTGACGCCGGTGCCGATATTGTGGCACCCTCTGACATGATGGATGGCCGCGTTAGCGCCATGCGTCAGGCGCTGGAAGACGCAGGCCACATTCATACCCGCATAATGGCCTACTCGGCCAAATATGCCAGTGCGTACTACGGCCCGTTTCGCGACGCCGTCGGCTCTGCCGGCAACCTCGGCAAGGGCAACAAGGCTACTTACCAGATGGACCCGGCCAACGGTGACGAGGCACTGCAGGAAATTGCTGCTGATCTGGCCGAAGGTGCGGACATGGTCATGGTTAAACCCGGCATGCCGTATCTGGACATTGTCTACCGCGTCAAAGAAAGCTTTAAGGTACCGACATTCGCCTATCAGGTTAGTGGTGAGTACGCCATGCATTGCGCCGCCATCAACAATGGCTGGCTTAGTGAAGCAGTGATTCTCGAATCACTGATCGCCTTCAAACGTGCCGGCGCCGACGGCATCCTGACCTACTTTGCCAAAACCGCCGCGCGCCAGTTGCGCGAGCAACAATCAAACTGAACGAGGCCCCCATGCCAGAGCTCAACAGCAGCCGCGAAAGCAACCCGCAGGAAGCGACCACAAGTAACGCAGAGACAGCGCCCAAAGTTGAGTTGCTGCCACGCCCGGCAGCCGTTAGCGAAAAGCCTATGGATCCCGCGCCAATGGCCGACATCAACGCGCCAGAGCTCTATATTCACCGCGAGCTGTCACAGCTGCAGTTCAATATCCGCGTACTTGAGCAGGCACTGGACGAGTCCTACCCGCTATTGGAGCGACTCAAGTTCCTGCTGATTTTCTCCAGCAACCTGGATGAGTTCTTTGAAATTCGCGTTGCTGGCCTGAAAAAACAGATCACCTTCGCTCGCGAGCAAACCGGCCCGGATGGTCTGCAGCCGCAGCAGGTTTTGAGCAAAATAAGTGAGATTGCACACCAGCACATCAGTCGTCAGTACAGCATTCTCAATGACATCCTACTGCCCGCACTGAGCGAAAAAGGTATCCGCTTTGTTCGCCGCCACCAATGGACTCACAAGCAGACATTATGGATTCGCCGCTTCTTCCGCCAGCAGGTGGCGCCGGTTATCAGCCCCATAGGGCTGGACCCGACGCATCCCTTTCCGCTGCTGGTCAACAAGAGCCTGAACTTCATCGTGCAACTCGAAGGCATCGACGCCTTTGGTCGCGACTCGGGCCTGGCGATCATCCCTGCGCCGCGCTCGCTGCCACGACTGATTCGCCTGCCAGAAGAGCTATGCGATGGCGGCGATAACTTTGTATTCCTGTCGTCGATGATTCACGCACATGCCGACGACCTGTTCCCCGGCATGAAAGTTCTGGGCTGCTATCAGTTCCGCCTGACGCGCAACGCCGACCTGATCGTTGACCCTGATGAAGTCGACGACCTGGCACGCGCACTGCGCGGCGAGCTGCTCTCACGCCGCTACGGCGACGCTGTTCGCCTTGAGGTAGCGGATAACTGCCCAAAACCACTGACCGACTTTCTGCTGCGCCAGTTTGGTTTGAGCGAAGCCGAATTGTATGAGGTCAACGGCCCGGTTAACCTGACCCGGCTATTCTCCATTACCGGACTGGAAAATCATCCCGAGCTGCAATTCCCTACCTTTAGCCCGGGAATTCCCAAGCTGCTGTCGAGTGCCGACAATCTGTTCCAGGCCATCAGCAAGCAGGACATTCTGCTGCAGCATCCCTACGAGTCCTTCAGCCCGGTGGTCGACCTGCTACGCCAGGCGGCACAAGACCCTAATGTGCTGGCGATCAAGCAGACGCTGTATCGCACCGGCGCCAACTCCGAGATCGTCAACGCCCTGGTTGAGGCCGCGCGGAACGGCAAGGAAGTGACGGTGGTAATCGAGCTGCGGGCACGCTTTGACGAAGAGTCGAACCTGCAGCTGGCCAGCCGCTTGCAGCAGGCCGGGGCTGTGGTGATCTACGGTGTGGTCGGCTTCAAGACGCACGCCAAGATGATGCTGATCCTGCGCCGCGAAGAGAAAAGCCTGAAGCGCTACGTACATATGGGTACCGGCAACTATCACGCTGGCAATGCGCGCCTGTACACCGACTACAGCATTCTGACTTCGGACCTGGCGCTCACTGAAGATGTGCACAAGCTATTCAACCAGCTGATCGGTATGGGTAAGACCCAGCGTATGAAGAAGCTGCTGCAAGCGCCCTTCACACTGAAAAAACGCCTGCTCGAACTGATCAACCGCGAGACCCTGAATGCCCTGGCTGGCAAGCCTGCGCATATCATTGCCAAAGCCAACTCACTGACCGATGCCAAGATCATCAAGGCGTTGTACAAAGCCTCGCAATCGGGCGTCAAGATTGACCTGATCATTCGCGGCATGTGCTGCTTGCGGCCCGGTATACCCGGCGTCTCACACAACATCACCGTGCGCTCGATTATCGGCCGCTTCCTTGAACACAGTAGGGTGTATTACTTCCTCAACGACGGCCAGGATCAGGTGTGGATGTCCAGCGCCGACATGATGGAGCGTAACCTCGACAAGCGCGTAGAGACTTGCTTCCCGCTGGAAGGCAAGAAGCTGATCACCCGCGCCAAGCAGGAGCTACAGGTGTTTCTGACTGACAACACGCGTAGCTGGATACTGCAGAGTGATGGTTCCTACGTGCTTAGCTCGCCCAGCGGCAACCAGATTGCCCGCAGCGCGCAGAACGCACTGCTGGAAAAACTGGCCAACTCACCTCAGCGTACCGTCAACCTGTAACTGGCCTTGGCCCAATACAGGGCTTCCTGGTCGAAGTCAGCCTGCGTCAGCGGGTTGGCTTCGAGCCAGCCCTCGGGGAAGTGCAGAATCAAGTAGTCCTGCCCCGCCTCGACGGCCAGCTCAGGCATGTCCTGATTACCACGAATGTGGTGATAGAGAATGGCCAGCCGCAGAATCATGCATAACCGCAGCAAGGTCCCGGCGTCATCGCCAAACTCACTGAGACGCTCGGCATTGGGCAGGTTGCGTCGATGACCGCGCACCAGTAGCGCCAGTGCCTGCTGATCCTGCCGGGAGAAACCGGGCAGATCGGAATGCTCAATAAGGTAAGCACCGTGCTTATGGAACTGGTGATGCGCAATATCCAGCCCCACTTCGTGCACCCGCGCAGCCCAGATCAGCAAATCAGCCTGCTTGCTGACCGACAGGTGCCACTGCTCGTCCACCTTGTGCATTAAACGCTGCGCCTTGGCCTCAACCCTGGCTGCCTGCTCCATGTCGACGTGGTAACGCTCCATCAATGCACTGAGCGTCCGCTCGCGAACGTCCTCGTGCTGCTGACGACCCAGCAAGTCATAGAGCACGCCTTCGCGCAAAGCCCCCTCTGAGTGCGCCATGCTTTCAATACCCAAGGCATCAAACATCGCTTCCAAAATAGCCAGTCCCGCCGGCAAGATAGGCTGACGGTCAGCCTTCAGGCCCTGAATATCCAGTTTTTCAACATGCGTTGCCTTCAGCACCTTGCGCTTGAGCCATTGCAGGCCCTCACGGGTCACCTCACCCTGACCTTTACCCGCTGCTTGAATGCATTGACCGATAGTGCGAATCGTACCCGAGGCACCCACAGCCTCGGTCCAGCCGAGCCGATGGATAGCTTTTTCAATATTCATCAACTCCAGCCGCGCAGCGGTATAGGCCTGGCTGTAGCGCGCGGCAGTAATCTTGCCGTCAGCAAAAAAGTGCCGACTGAAAGATACACAACCGACATTGAGACTTTCACGCAGCAGCGACTCAAAACGCTCACCGACAATAAACTCAGTGCTTCCGCCGCCAATATCCGCAACCAGGCGACGACCGGAGTCGTCGGCCAATGTATGCGATACCCCGAGATAAATCAGACGGGCCTCCTCCCGACCAGAAACCACCTCTGCACGATGGCCAAGAATCTGCTGCACCTGCCGAATGAACTGACCACGATTACGCGCTTCACGTAGCGCGTTAGTGCCGACAATACGGACCGCGCCCGGTGGCAGCCCGTTGATCAACTGTGCAAAACGACGGAGACAGTCAAGACCCCGCTGCATAGCCTCTTCGCTGAGCATGCGGTTCTCATCCAGTCCCGCCGCCAACTGCACCTTCTCACCCAGGCGCTCCAGAATGCGTATCTCGCCCTGATCAACCCGAGCCAACACCATGTGAAAGCTGTTGGAGCCCAGGTCAATCGCCGCTATCAACGAGAAATCGTTCTGATGTGAATCAGCCATGCAGTTGTCCCTTAAGTCGGTTGTGTCCCGATTCTACCACCCGCGAGGTGACAGTTGTCTGCTGCGCAAGCGTCACAGAGCATAGAATCCATCAGCTTCCGCTTCGCGCTTGGGTGGTGCTATGATGGGCCAATTATGTATTTTAAAACCCTTGGAGAAACGCATGAGCGATTTGATAGTGCATGTCACAGACGGCAGCTTCGAAGAAGAAGTGCTCAAGTCTGACACCCCCGTCCTGGTTGATTACTGGGCAGAATGGTGTGGCCCCTGCAAGATGATTGCCCCGGTTCTGGACGAGATTTCCAAGGACTACAACGGCAAGCTGAAAATCTGCAAGCTGAACATCGACGAGAATACCGACACACCGCCTAAGTATGGCGTACGGGGCATCCCGACGCTAATGCTGTTCAAGGACGGCAATGTCGAAGCGACCAAGGTCGGCGCTCTGTCCAAATCTCAGTTGGCAGCCTTCCTCGACAGCAATATCTGATGTCTCAGCCCCAGCCAAAAAAAGCTGGGGCGCATTTTTCTGCTAAAACCTAGACTCCGCGGCAAAGCGGTGCTAGATTTGCTTTCCAACTTCCGGTCGCCCCCTGCGACAGTGGCTCATTTTTTCTACAGCCAACTCATCGCCCCATTCCAAATGGCGGCCGAAAACCAACCCTATCCTGCCGACAAAACTATTGCTCACCGACCCTATGAACCTGACTGAACTCAAACAAAAACCCATTACCGAACTGCTCGAAATCGCTAACCAGATGGCCCTGGAAAACATGGGTCGCTCGCGAAAACAGGATGTGATCTTTGGCATTCTGAAAAAACACGCGAAAAGTGGCGAAGATATCCATGGCGATGGTGTCCTGGAAATCCTGCAAGACGGTTTTGGCTTTCTGCGCTCAGCTGACTCTTCTTACCTGGCTGGCCCTGATGACATCTACGTCTCGCCCAGCCAGATCCGTCGCTTCAACCTGCGCACAGGCGACACCATCGCCGGCAAGATCCGCCCGCCCAAAGACGGCGAGCGCTATTTTGCGCTACTGAAGGTCGATTCGATCAACTTCGATCGCCCGGAAAACACCAAGAACAAGATTCTGTTCGAAAACCTTACCCCGCTTTTCCCTGATGAGCGCCTGGTCATGGAAGCCGGTAACGGTGCCACTGAAGACCTCATGGCCCGCATCATCGACTTGTGTGCGCCGATCGGCAAAGGCCAGCGCGGCCTGCTGGTGGCACCGCCCAAAGCAGGTAAGACGCTGATGTTGCAAAACATCGCCTCGAACATCGCACGCAACAATCCCGAGTGCCACCTGATCGTATTGCTGATCGACGAGCGCCCGGAAGAAGTAACCGAGATGCAGCGCACTGTGCGCGGCGAAGTGGTTGCCTCTACCTTTGATGAGCCACCAAGTCGCCACGTACAGGTCGCCGAAATGGTGATCGAAAAGGCCAAACGCCTGGTTGAGCACAAGAAAGATGTCATCATCCTGCTCGACTCCATTACCCGTCTGGCTCGTGCCTACAACACTGTAATCCCCAGCTCCGGCAAGGTGCTTACCGGTGGTGTCGACGCCCACGCCCTAGAGAAGCCAAAGCGTTTCTTTGGCGCTGCGCGCAACATCGAAGAAGGCGGCAGCCTGACCATTATCGCCACCGCACTGGTCGATACTGGCTCGAAGATGGACGAAGTCATCTACGAGGAATTCAAAGGTACCGGCAACATGGAGATCCATTTGGATCGCAAGATTGCCGAGCGACGCACCTTCCCTGCGATCAACATCAACCGCTCCGGCACTCGCCGTGAAGAGCTGCTCACTAGCGAAGATGAGCTGCAACGCATGTGGATTCTGCGCAAGATTCTGCACTCCATGGATGAAGTTGCCGCGATTGAATTCCTCTTGGACCGTCTGAAAGACACCAAGACCAACGACGAATTCTTCCAATCGATGAAGCGCAGCAAGAACTAACCCTCAGCTGTAAGCTACAAGCCTCAAGCGGACCGCACAGGCTTGTAGCGCTTTGCCTTGTTTCTGCCGCCGTTCTGTTGGCGAAATGGCAGCAGGTCAAACTTCCAAGCGGCAAACTGACCTCAAACAGCTTGCCGCTTGCCGCTTGAGGCTTGAAGCTCAGATGCAATACTCCGATTTACGTGATTTCATCAAGGGCCTGGAACAGCGCGGCGAACTCAAGCGCATTCAGACTCCAGTCTCTCCAATCCTGGAAATGACTGAAATTTGCGACCGCACGCTGCGCAAGGGCGGCCCCGCATTACTATTTGAAAACCCCACAGGTTATGACATGCCGGTACTCGGCAACTTGTTCGGTACGCCTGAGCGTGTCGCCATGGGCATGGGTGCAGAGAGCGTCAGTGAACTGCGTGAAATCGGTAAGCTGCTGGCTTTTCTGAAAGAACCCGATCCGCCAAAGGGATTGAAAGACGCCTGGTCCAAACTGCCGATCTTCAAAAAGATCATCAACATGGCCCCCAAGGTAGTGCGCGACGCGCCGTGCCAGGCGACCGTGTTCGAGGGTGACGACGTCGACCTTGGCCGGATCCCGGTGCAGACCTGCTGGCCAGGCGACGCTGGACCGCTGATTACCTGGGGACTGGTGATCACCAAGGGGCCCCACAAGGAACGCCAGAACCTGGGCATCTATCGCCAGCAGGTGATAGGGCGCAACAAGGTCATCATGCGCTGGCTAAGCCACCGTGGCGGCGCGCTCGACTTCAAGGAGTGGCAGGAGAAGCACCCTGGCGAACCCTTCCCGATTGCAGTGGCCCTGGGCGCCGATCCGGCAACCATACTCGGCGCCGTTACCCCGGTGCCAGACAGCCTGTCGGAATACGCCTTTGCTGGCCTGCTACGCGGACAGCGTACCGAACTGGTCAAATGCCGCGGCAGTGATCTTCAGGTACCCGCCAGTGCAGAAATCGTACTCGAAGGGGTCATACACCCCGGCGAGATGGCCGATGAAGGCCCTTTTGGCGATCACACCGGCTACTACAACGAGGTTGATCGCTTTCCGGTATTTACCATTGAACGCATAACGCAGCGCGAAAAGCCGATCTATCACAGTACCTATACTGGCCGGCCGCCGGATGAACCTGCGGTACTCGGCGTTGCACTGAACGAGGTTTTCGTACCGCTGCTGCAGAAGCAGTTCAGCGAGATCACCGACTTCTACCTGCCGCCCGAAGGTTGCTCTTACCGCATGGCGGTGGTGTCGATAAAAAAACAGTACCCGGGCCACGCCAAGCGGGTGATGCTGGGCGTCTGGAGCTTCCTGCGCCAGTTCATGTACACCAAATTTGTGATCGTAGTTGACGACGATATTAACATTCGCGACTGGAACGATATTATCTGGGCCATCACCACACGCATGGATCCCAAGCGTGACACCGTGATGATCGACAATACGCCAATCGACTATCTCGATTTTGCCTCCCCCACTTCCGGTCTTGGCAGCAAGATGGGGCTGGACGCCACCAACAAGTGGCCAGGCGAAACGAGTCGCGAATGGGGCACCGCGATTCACCAGGATGAGAACGTAAAACAACGCATTGATGCTCTGTGGACAGAGCTGGGCATCGATTGATGAGACCTTGCTGAGAACTTAATGATAGTCACGCTACAACCTTCAGGTTTGACCCTGGACATCCAACCCGGCGAGCGCATTCTGGATGCCGCACGGCGGCTGGGTTTTGACGCCCCGCAGAGCTGCCGCAACGGCAACTGCCATGTTTGCGGTGCGACCCTGTTAAGCGGCAGCGTTATGCTTGCCGATGGCAGCCATACCGATAGCGGCGACATCTATACCTGCGTGGCAGAGCCCACAAGCGACTGTGAGCTGCAATGGGAGGGGATACTTGCCCCAGGCGAGCTACCAGTGCGAGAGCTCGCCTGCCAGGTCAGCGAGTGCGTCAACATTGGCGCCGATGTCTGGCGCGTGCGCCTGCGCCTGCCCGCAGGCAAGCCATTGCGCTATCACGCCGGTCAGTATCTTTTGCTGGAGCGCGACGGCGCAGAACCTGCGGCGTTTTCCATCGCGTCAGCACCTCAAGAGGAGCGCACTCTTGAGCTACACATACTGAATCGTGACCCAGTCACTCACGACGTGATTGAGTACCTGCAAAAACACCGTATTGCTCGCGTTCAAGCGCCCTTCGGAGATGCATGCGCTCGCGTATTGCCGGACCAGCCGCTAGTACTAATTGCTGCGGGTACTGGTTTGGCTCAGATGCAAAGCCTGATCGAGTCCTGCCTGAACCAAGGCTTCAAACAGCCAATCCATCTTTACTGGGGCGTACGGCATAGTGCCGATTTCTATCAAGCGCCGCATTGGTCACAGTGGCAAGCACAGCCCAACGTGCATCTGCATCAGGTTGTCAGTGACCAGGCTGATTGGACAGGAAGAGAAGGGCTACTGCATCAGGCAATCTGCGAAGACATCGCCGACTTGGCGGGTTACCGTTTTTTTGTCAGCGGCTCCCCAGCGATGGTGTATGCCACCCTGGATGCCCTGGTAGACGCAGGCATGCCAGCGACGCAAATGCACGCTGACGCCTTTGCGTACGCGCCGCGTTGAAGCATAGGATGACAGTTAGCGGGTCCGCACATACACTGGCATGAAAGATGGTTAGGCTAAACCTGTCAGCCAAGAGGAATCATGCGCCAACTCCTGACCCTGTGCGCTCTCAACCTATGGCTGACGACATTACCCGCTTCAGCGATAGAGTTGAACACCCTCGAGTGGCCACCCTATACCGGCGCCGGCCTGCCTGGACAGGGAGTCAATATCGAGCTCATCAGGCAGGCACTGATGAGCCAAGGACAGCCCCTAAAGGTCAATTTCATGCCTTGGAACAGGGCTATAACGTCAGCACAGACGCTTTCCGCGCAGACTGGCTACTTCCCGGTATACCGCTCACAAGGTGCAAGCTGCAATTACTCGGAAAGCCTCGGCACCAGCCTATTGGTCATGGCTCAGCGCCAGGACAGTGTGCTTAGCTGGAATAGCATTGACGATCTTGCCGATTATAAAATTGGCGTTGTCAGCGGTTACAACAACTCTCCCGAGTTTGACCAAAAAGTGTCTGAAGGAAAACTACAGGTTGAAAAGGCGGCGAGCGATCGACTCAACCTGCTAAAACTACTGTACCGGCGCATCGACTTCGCCGTGATCGATAGCGAGGTCATGGCGTACTGGCTGGAAAATGACCCCGAACTACGTCAAAGCCCGACAGCACTAACATATCACCCCATGCCGTTGGCTGAACTCACACTGCATGTTTGCTTCGTCTCTGGCCCCGAGGCAAACCATGCGCGTGAAGTGCTGAATCGCGGACTAAAGACACTTCAAGCGCACAACCCGCAGAGTCAGACCGAAGACGGGAGCGGCAGCGCCGGCAAGTGATCCTCGAGTATCTCAAAACCGTCCCGGATAGTGCGTTGAGCTCCGGCACTATCGCCCATGCGATCCAGTAAACGCGCTAACTCGGCGCAAGTCTGGATATCGCGCTTACTGGCAAAGCTGGCTTCCAGATAATCCCTTGCCTTACCCCACAAGCTGTTTCGCTGAGCCAGACGTCCCGCAGCCAAAAGCAAGGTCGCGTTATTCGGATGACTCTGCAACCATTGTTCTGCTGTAGCCAGCTGACGCGCAGCGTCGCGACCTTGCAGCAAACCATACAAATTCATCAGCCGGTCGTTGTAACTGCTCTGCAAAGCTTTTCGCAGCGCTTCCTCAGCCAATACATCGCTACCCTTGGCGCGCAACTGAAGACAGTACGCTTCCACTACCAGGGGATCGTCGTGCATACGCTTGGGCATCTGCTCCCACGCAGCGATAACCAGGCTGGCCGGGTTCACATCGGCAGGTGCGGCGCGCTGGCCCGCCTGCTGCAGCAGAGCGCTGTGAACTTGATACTCCAACGCATCCTGATCGGCCGCCTTAAGCACCTGCTGCTTACGTAACTCTGGCAACAACTCAAGCAGACGCTCCCAATCCTCCAGACGCAAATACACCTGACTCATCAGTTTGAGCGCGTAAAGGTGTTTGGGATGATCCTTGCGCAACCGAGTAAGGGTCGCCAGCGCCTGTTCAAGCTGGCCTCGAGCGATCTGCAACTGCGCCTGGGTTATAGCAATGGCAACATCAGCCTTGGGGGTCGTTTCGTAGGCCTCGCGCAACAGGCTGTCGCACTCACTATAGTCCTCCATCTCCTGCGCAGCTCTGGCAGCAACCAGGTAATTGATCAACGGCAATTCAGCATGCGGTGCGGATTTTTTCAACAGCCGCAGCGCTGACTTCCAGTGCCCTTCCGCAAACTCCAGTAACCCGCGAGTCGCCACCACGTTGGCTCGCTGCTGAAGGTTGCGCTGCGACCAGGGGTTGATGCGGCGTCCCGAGGCATTAATCACGCGGATCACCGCCCGCACCAGCAAGATCAGTAGGCAAAGCGCCAGCAGAAAGCCAAAACCAACCCAAATACTGGTTTCAATCGAGACATTACGCCAGGCAATCAACAAATACCCAGGATCTTCCGCGATCGCCATGCCCAATAAAGCCGCCACCAGCAGAACAGCGAGCACCGCTATATAGCTTTTACTCATCGCCGGCCTCCGACTGTTTAGCCGCAGAGGCAGAACGTCGATTCTGAATATAAGTAGCCAAGCTTTGCTGCAGCGGCGCCAACTCAGGCGGATTCAAGCTCACCGCCTGCTCATGCAGCTCCTGCAATTGCTTCTGCATGCCCTGAACCTGCGGATTTTTCAGCTCGAAATACTGCGACAACATCTTTTCAGCCTGTGTCAGGCTAGCTTGATACACCTCAGTCTCGCCGCGCAGGGCCGCCCATTGAGCTTGCTCCATGGTCAACTGCAAGGTGCGCTGGACGCGCTGCATCTCAGCTTCGTCCAGCAGAGGCGTAATCACCTTGCCGCGCTGGAAATCAACCCTGACATAGCGCTCCAGGCGCATCAGCACGCGATCCCAACGATCGCGGCGCTGCAGGCGATCAGCGTATTCTTCTTCAGTTGAAACTTCATCCGGATCAAACTCGGGGACCGGTAACAGCACCAAGCGCTCAACCTGGTCACGCAGCGCGGCAAGACGCAGAAAGACACCAGGACGATCCAGCTCCGGTAGACCTTCAAGCTGTGCCTGGTATTGCGCCAACTGTTGACGAACGCCGTAGAGCCCACTGTCCGGCATCGACTTGAGGATGCCATCTACCGTACCCAGCAGCTCGCGCGCCGCGTTTACATCCTGCACCGCCAGCAAGCGCAGCGAAGCCAGGCGCAACAGATATTGAGCTTCAGCCAGCTTCCAGTCTTCTCGACCATCACCCTGCAATATATCCAGTCGCTCGCCGATGGCTTGCTGACTGCGCTGCATTTCTGCTACCAGCCGCTGCATGGACTGCCAGTCATCGCCCTGTGGCACGCCTTCCAGGCGGCCATTCATTTGCTGCAAGCGCTGCTCACCGCCCGCCTGCACTTGCTCGAGCAAGACTTGCATCTGCACTTGCTGTGCCTGGCGCTGCTGCCACTGCCACAGACTAAAGCCAAGAGCTACAAGAGCAACCAACAGTGCCAACCAGCCTAGCCCCCGCCCATTACCGGGAGATTTGGCCCTGGGCGGCACGCCAGGCTTGGCTGGCTTACGAACGGCATCCGGCTTGGCCGCGGACGCAGACGTCTTCGACTCTGCCTTGTCATTCGAGGCCGCTGGTGCAGATGATGGTTCTGCAGCGCTCGACGCTGTGCCGTTATCCGTTTTGTTATTCGATTCTGTTGGTTCCACGCCTTTCCCCTTTAGTCCTTCAGCGGGTGTGCCCGCACAGCCTCGACGATGGCTGCATCATCTGCACCCTTGCAGATTACTACATCGTGACACCCAAGGTCAGTGGCCTGTGCCGCAACCCTGGCACTCGGCACCCAGCAGCGCCAATTGCGCTGGCGCTCCCAGTCGGCGCCCGCCGCCTCGTGCCAATACAGTAACGACTGGCTACTGAGCACTACTATTCCGCCAACGCCCCGCGCAGCCATGAGCGACAGCCCGCTAGACAAACCTTCTGGGACGCGCCGCTCATAGAGTTCAAGATAGTCGACCTTACCGCCTGCAGCGCGAACCTGATCGGCGAGATGCTCGCGACCACCCAGGCCACGCCATATCAAGACCTTAAGGTCCGCACGAGAAAAATGCGCCTGCCATAGCGGCAACCGCAGCAATGCTTCGCTGTCCTGACCATCACCTGGCAACTGCACCGGCAAACCAAACTGCTGCAGCGGCTTGGCACTGCCGGGGCCCACCGCCAGCCAGTCGATACCGACCGGCGTCTGCGGCCAATACTGATCCAGTCGCTGCAGACCCAGGATCGCCGCCAGCCGACTGACGACGATAACCACCTGATAGCGGTCAAGCTCGAGCATCAACCGACGCTGTTCGCCCGTCTCAGTGAGGGGCGCAAGCTCCAGTAGTGGCAGGCTTTCACTGCTAACACCCTGCTGCTGGAGCTGTTCGGCCAGCCGCTGATTATCCCCCTGCTGACGAGTGAGCAACACGGACTTACTCACCGCGGCGGCTCACCTTCATAGACGGCGTCGAGGATGGCTTGCGCGCCTTGACCAAGCAAATCCTCGGCGACCGAAATACCCAATGCTTCAGGGTCGGACTCGGCTCCAACCGCTTCAGCCCGGAGCAGGCGGGTTCCATCCGGATCGCCAACCAGCCCACGCAGCCATATTTCCCCATTGGCACGTTCGGCATAGCAGGCGATGGGTACCTGACACCCGCCGTTAAGGCGAGTATTCAACGCTCGTTCCGCGCGCACACGCAACGCGCTGTCTTCATCGTTCATCTGCGCCAGCAGCGCATGCAACTGCGTATCGCTGGTGCGACACTCAATGCCGACTGCGCCCTGGCCACCGGCCGGCAAACTTTCTTCCGGCGGCATGGCATAACGTATGCGGGAATCAAAACCCAAGCGCATCAAACCGGCCGCGGCCAGAATGATCGCGTCGTACTCGCCAGCATCCAGCTTGGCCAGACGCGTATTCACGTTGCCGCGCAAGAAACGCACTGTCAGATCCGGGCGACGCGCCATCAGCTGCGCTTGCCGCCGCAAACTGGAAGTCCCGACAACACTGCCTGCCGGCATCGCATCAACCTTGTCGTGATGATTCGACACAAAGGCATCGCGCGGATCTTCACGCTCGCAAATCGCATAAAGCCCAAGGCCTTCGGGAAATTGCATGGGCACATCCTTCATGGAGTGCACGGCAAGATCGGCTTCGTCATTGATGATCGCCGTTTCCAGCTCCTTGACGAACAGGCCCTTACCGCCAATTTTGGCTAACGGCGAGTCAAGTAGCTGATCGCCACGGCTGACCATGGGCACCAGGCTAACCTGCACGGAAGGATCGAGTTGTTCGAGGCGCGCTTTGACGTATTCGGCCTGCCACAGGGCCAAAGCGCTCTTGCGGGTGGCAATTCGCAGATGTCGAGTCATGGGATTCTCATTAAAAACCAACCTGCATGATACGCCATGACCTTCCGGGCATCCATGCGGGTCGCTGACGCATCACTTTTGCAGATGATCCATCAAACGGCGCACCCCCGGCACGTGGCGGCGACTGACCGTCAGAGTCTCGCCCTCAAGATCCCTCAGGCGTAATTCGGAATGGCCCATGGCCGTGCGCTGAAGGCATTCGATGCGCCGGCGCGCCACCAGTGCGTTGCGATGAATACGGACAAACTCGTCGCCAAACTCTTCTTCCAGCGACTTTAGCGGCTCGTCAAGCAGGACCTCGCCGCCGAGATGGCGCAAGGTGACGTACTTGTGGTCGGCAATAAAATAGAGCACATCCTCAATCGGGATGAGTTCAATACCCTTACGTGTACGTGCGCTGATGTGACTGCGCGCCTGTCCTGTTTCACCTTGGTCACTGGCTTTGCCCAGGCTCGCCAGTTGCATGCGATTAGGCCGCTGCGCCTTGGCCAGCGCGCTGGCCAGATCTTCGCTACGCACCGGTTTCAGCAGATAGCCCACCGCGCTGACCGCGAATGCATCCAGTGCGTACTCACCATGCGCGGTACAAAAGACCACGGCGGGCGCGTCACTGCTTTCACAGAGCTTTGCGGCCGCTTGCAAGCCATCCAGGCCAGGCATGCGAATGTCCAGCAGCAGGATATCCGGCCGCAACTCTGCTACCAAGCGCAGAGTCTCGTGACCATTACTGGCCATATCTGGCAGGACCTGATAGCCAGGCAGCGCGCTAACCAGCCGGGCCAGGCGCTCGCGCGCCAAGGGTTCATCGTCAGCGATCAGTACTTTCATGCCTCAATGACTTCTCTGCTGTAGTGAAGGCGTTTGCCTACAAGGATAGACCAGCCTGCTGAAGAAGCATGAGCCCTCACGCCAAAGCTCGACCTTAGCCTCTTCACCGAACAGCGTCTGCAAGCGTGCACGGATATTCTCCATCGCCATCCGCGCCCCCTGATGATTGCCCGTTTCTTCAGGACAGGTGTTACGCACCATAAGTTCAACCTGCTGATCGGCGTACTCGGCAGTGATAACAATTTCGCCGCCATCAAGTCGCGGTTGCAGCCCATGCAGAATGGCGTTCTCCAGCAGGGGCTGCAACGTCAACAATGGCATGGGTGTGGCATCCGGCAAGGACGCCACGTGCCAGATAACGCGCATACGGTCGCCCAGACGGTACTGTTCTATACGTAAATAGCCTTCGCATAAGCGTCGCTCCTCAGCCCAGGTCGCCAGACTGTCGGCACTACCCAGATTGGCACGAAAAAGATCGGAAAGATCCAGCACCGACTGCTCCGCCTTGTCCGGGTCGCTGGCAATAAGGCTGACTATGCTGTTGAGGCTGTTGAACAGAAAGTGCGGACGGATTCGCGATTGCAGCGCCTGCAGGCGAGAACGCAACTCGGCCTGACTTTGGCGCTGCCACTGCTGCTGCAAATAAAAATAACGCAGCAGTAGACTGGTCATGATCAGCGCGATCACGCCGTGGCGGAGCAATTGCTCGGTTTGCCAGTGAAAGGGGCCTGACATACCACGATAGACAATCCAGTCACCTATTACCGTAAAGCCGAGCGTCAATCCCACGACCACGGCAAAGCAAGCCGCAATCGCCAACCCCAGCGGTCGGCGCTGCATCCAGCTGCGCAGGCGACAAAGCAACGCCGCCGAGAGCAATACCACCCATTGTACGAACAAAGAGGCCATTGCCAGCCCCAGCCAGTTGAAGCCATCTACTGCCGGCTGCGCCAAAACCCAGACCAGCACCACCAGTTGCGCCAACACCACCAGGGTAAAAACGGCAACAGACGAGCACAGGTCGGGGAGGAAAAAATCTTCCCCGGCATAAGGTTGCTTGAGCAAGGACCAGAATCCGTTCTTCATTACCCAAGTGTCTGCCAGCCGGACGCCATCGCGCAAGCGTGAAATGATATGCTATGGGCTTTTACTTGCCGCGGAAAAACCGACATATGAGCCAAGACCAGACAACAAATCAATCCTGGGGTGGCCGGTTCAGCGAACCGGTTGATGCCTTCGTCGCCCGCTTTACCGCCTCGGTGGATTTCGACAAGCGCCTTTACAAGCACGACATCCAGGGTTCCATCGCCCACGCCACCATGCTGGCTCAAGTCGGCGTACTCAGCGATGCCGAGCGCGACACCATTATCGAAGGCCTGCGCGCGATCCAGACTGACATTGAAAACGGCCAGTTCGACTGGCGTGTCGAGCTGGAAGATGTGCACATGAACATCGAAGCCAAGCTGACCGACCGTATCGGCATCACCGGCAAGAAGCTGCATACCGGACGCTCACGCAACGACCAGGTAGCAACCGACATTCGCCTTTGGCTGCGCGAAGAAATCGACATCATCCTGGTTGAGCTCGCGCGACTGCAAACCGGCCTGCTCGACCAGGCTGAGCGCCACAATGCGATCATTATGCCCGGCTTTACTCACCTGCAAACCGCACAGCCAGTGACCTTCGGCCATCATCTGCTGGCCTGGTTCGAGATGCTCAGCCGTGACCGTGAGCGTCTTCTGGACTGCCGCAAGCGCGTCAACCGCATGCCTCTGGGTAGCGCGGCACTCGCCGGTACCACCTATCCGATTGACCGCAATATCACCTGCGAGCTACTCGGTTTTGACGCCGTTTCCGGCAACTCGCTGGACGGGGTATCCGACCGCGACTTTGCCATCGAATTCTGCGCTGCTGCTGCTCTGGCAATGATGCACTTGTCACGCTTCTCTGAAGAGCTGGTGCTCTGGACCAGCGCACAATTCAATTTTATAGAACTGCCCGACCGCTTCTGCACCGGCTCCTCGATCATGCCGCAGAAGAAAAATCCGGACGTCCCTGAGTTGGTGCGCGGCAAGTCCGGGCGTGTTTACGGTCACCTGATGGGCCTGCTGACCCTGATGAAAAGCCAGCCACTGGCCTACAACAAGGACAACCAGGAAGACAAAGAGCCGCTGTTTGATGCGGTCGATACCCTGCGTGACAGCTTGCGCGCCTTCGCCGACATGATCCCGGCCATCCAGCCACGCGTAGAGGTTATGCGTGAAGCAGCACTGCGCGGCTTCTCAACCGCGACCGACCTTGCCGACTATCTAGTGCGTAAAGGCCTGCCATTCCGGGACTGCCACGAGATCGTAGGTCACGCGGTCAAGTACGGTGTAGACCACAAGAAAGACTTGGCAGAAATGAGCTTGGCAGAGCTACGCCAGTTCAGCGACCAGATTGAACAGGACGTATTTGAGGTATTGACGCTGGAGGGGTCGGTAAACGCGCGCGACCATATCGGCGGAACAGCACCGGCTCAGGTGCTCGCTGCGGTAACGCGTGGCCGCGAGCAGCTAAACCGCTGACTAGAGTGCGCCGCGCCAAGCGGCGCCACTTGTTACTGCGCACAAAAAAGCCCGCCGGACATACGTTCGGCGGGCTTTTTAATGGCTAACAACTAGCCCTCGTCTGTCTGCTCGACCGACAACACATAGTCACCTGTTTTGCCGTTTTCATAAGACTTGGCCGTCAAACGGTAGCTGCCAGCGTCCAGATAACGACCGATACGCGAGTTGGTACCACCGGCACCATCGTCATCCTCAAGATCCATACCTTGACCTTCCATGTGCAGCACGGCATCAAAGTCGGATGAGACCAGATCAACTTGGTAAAAACCCGGCTCGCTGATGACCAGCGTGACCTGGCTACCTTGGTCACCGCGCAAACGTCCGGCTACCGCTTCTCCAGGGCGAACGCGGTCACTTCGACTGCTGACCGCCCGCACAGAGCTGGTCAGCGCAAACAAGCCTGCGGCGCCGTTCACGGTAGACGCGGAGATACGATAATTACCGGGCTGAACCAACGCGGTAATTTGGGCATCATAATTATCGCCGCTATCGTCATCCTCAGCATTAACACCCGGGCCTTGCAGCTTCAGGTAGCTATCCACATCACTGGAACTCATATTGACACGGAGCAGAGCGCGTTCGGTGATGTTTATCCGGTAATGCTTCTCACCGCTATCGGCCAAACCGTTAATGGTCTGACCTACACTAATTTCACCACCGTTGGTTAGCTCCACCCCCTCAGGTAATGCCTTGCGACCAACCTGCAAATCGTAAGTACCTTCCGGTGGCTGATCTAGAGCGGTGGCGGTAACTGTGTAAGTAATACCTGGCTGCAATTGTGTTACCAGCTGTGAGTCGGTTGACTGGGCAGTATCGTCATTTTCCAACTCCAGGCCACCACCGCTGAGCTTGAGGACAGTATCAAGCTCACTTGATCCCAGGTTGATCTCATACAGCCCCGCCTCGCCAACAGTGAGCTGGTAGTCGTTGGCGTTTTGATTACGAGACAACAGACCGAATACAGATTCATCAACCTGCAGATCGCCGCCATTTTGTGCGGTAATCGTATCCAGCTCTAGCGTAAATGGACCATAACCATTATCCGAGCCACCACTAACACCCAGTCGATACTTGCCAGTTGTTTCCGGAGCCAGGTGCAGAGACCCTTGGCTTGGACCTCCTACAAGCTGACCTCTGTCATCGACCAGCGTCAGGACGGCATTTTCCAACGCGCCAGTCTGACGCACACGAACTAACTCGCCCGCCTTAAGATTTAGGTAAAAGGACTGATAACGCGAGCCATCATTAACGTTGATTGGGCTTGAACTGGTTATTTCGCCCTGCAGGCGAGAAGGTTCAGTGCTGGAGACATTAGTCGCTGTATTCATGCCAGCACAACCCGAAAGGGCAACGGCCAAGCCGAGTGCGAGAGTGGTACGAGAGAACGGAAAGCTAAGAGAAGACCGCATGCAAAATCCTTCTGGAAGTTGAAACATCCTGAGCAAGTGCCAAAAAGACACCCTTGCCGCGCTAGTGAAGAAAGGAAGATTATGCCCCATCTGGCAGTGGCCGCTCCACTACCGGTTCTGGGTATGTGCGCCACTCCCGTTTTTTAGCCTGATATTGGCTGTTGCTGGGTAATACAGTGGATATTGCCACCACCAAGCAATATCTCACGCCCGGGCACAGTCACGACTCGCCGTTCAGGAAACAGTCTCTGCAATATTTCCAGCGCCACCTCATCCTGCGGATCATCAAAAGCAGGAGCAACGACGCCATCATTGACGATAAGGAAGTTGACGTAGGAGCCGGCCAGCTGAATTGCGGGGTCACGCGGCTGACTGCCGGGTACAACAGCCACACCGGCACACTCTTGCTGCGTCGCAAAGAGGGGACCCGGGATAGGTATACGATGAACCAGCAACTCCCGCCCCTGAGCATCACGCTCAGCTTCAAGCACCCTGGCAGCAGCCTGGCAACGATCGTAATTGGGGTTGGACTCGTCATCGGTCCAGGCTAGCAATACCTCACCAGGCCTAACGAAGCAGCAGAAGTTGTCGACGTGGCCATCGGTCTCATCATTGTAGAGGCCGGACGGGAGCCAAATAACCTTACTGACACCCAAGTGATCCGCCAACAAGAGTTCAATCTCTTCACGCTGCAAGTGCGGATTGCGGTTGGCATTGAGCAGACACTCCTCCGTGGTTAACAGCGTCCCCTCGCCGTCAACGTGAAAAGAGCCACCCTCGAGCACAAAACCCTCGGTGCGATAACGGGGGCAACGCTCAAGCGCCAGAATCTTGTCTGCCACCTGATCATCCAGCGCCCAATCTGCATAAAGCCCACCGTTGTCACCGCCCCAGGCGTTGAAGGTCCAGTCAACGCCGCGCAGGCCACCCTGACCATTGACCACGAAACTCGGGCCAGTATCGCGCACCCAGGCATCATTGCTGCTCAACTCTATGACCCGAATGCCTGGATGATCGAGCACTGCCGCGGCAGCGGCATACTGCTGCGCACTGGCGCAAACAGTCACGGGTTCGAAGCCGGCAATCGCCTTGGCCACCTCGGCAAAAGCCGTCTGCGCCGGCGCAGCCTGCTCACGCCAGTTATCCGGTCGCTCGGGCCAGATCATCCAGGTCTGGCTATGCGGTGCCCATTCAGCGGGCATGGAGTAACCATCCTGACGAGGTGTGCTATGCAGGGTATACATGGGCGTTCAGGACTCCAGTGAACCGTCTAACGTTTTAATCGGGCCATACAGGTTGGGCCGGCGATCACGGAATACGCCCCAAGCGCTGCGAATGTGTTCCAGTGCATCCAGATCGAACTCCTGCACCAGCACACCGGTGTCGGTTTCATTCAGTTCCTGCACCTTCTCACCAAATTGGTTAGCGATGAACGAGGAACCGTAGAAGGTGATGTCGTAGTCGCCCTGCACCTCCTTGCCAATGCGATTGCTGGCCACCAGCGGCATCAGGTTTGCGCCTGCATGCCCCTGTTGCACACGCTGCCAGTGATCACGCGAACTGATGCCGGGGTCGTGCGGCTCGCTGCCGATCGCGGTCGGATAGAACAGCACCTCAGCTCCCATCAGCGCCATGCTGCGGGCGCATTCCGGGAACCATTGATCCCAACAAATACCCACGCCAATTTTCGCGTAACGGGTCTGCCAGACCTTGAAGCCGGTGTCGCCAGGATTGAAATAGTACTTTTCATGGTAGCCCGGGCCATCCGGAATATGGCTCTTGCGGTAGACACCCAGGTTACTGCCGTCGGCATCAATAATGGCGATGCTGTTATAGCGCGCACGCCCCGCCAACTCAAAGAAGCTGATTGGTAACACCACGCTCAGTTCCTTCGCCAAGGCCTGGAAGTGAGCGATGGCGGGATTGTTGTCGACGGCTGTCGCCAGCTGTAAATAGTCCGCGTTGGGCTTTTGACAAAAATAGGGGGTTTCAAACAGCTCTTGAATCAGGATGATCTGCGCGCCTTGCGCAGCAGCATCACGCACCAGCTTTTCAGCTTGAGCAATATTGGCCTCACGATCCCAGGAACAGCTCATCTGGGTTGCAGCAACAGTGACGGTACGGGGCATGTCTCACTCCTGATTGAGTAAATAAATCTCACTCTTTATATTCGATAAATATCGGCAAATCAATCAACCAAAAAACAAATATGAATAAAACAACACTTATATATCGATTTTTATCTGCTACAACAGCTACATCAAGGCGAAACGAATAGCCCGACAGACGAATGCACAAGAACCATCAAGCTTGGCGGCCATTATCGAGCGGATCTTGTCGATAAAAATCGGCCAGATGCTGGTAAACCTCTGGCCAAGTATGGCGCAGCAGCGCCGGGCGCTCAAAAAAGGTCTCGGACAGTACCGCAAAAAACTCCGCAGGCGCCTCCAGCGCGTAGGCGTCGATCGGCAGTGGCTGACCAGCCGCAGCGCGGTGACCCAGATCATCCCAGGCGGCAGTCATATCGCGCTTCCAGGCCGCCGGACTCATGCCGTGGTGTAAAGGCGGAGCTCCATTGGCGCCGTCATGCCGCATGTCCAGAGTATGCGCCAGCTCATGAATAACCACGTTATAGCCATCACGCTGACCGGACAACTGAACATCAGCCAGCGACAGCACCACCGGGCCGCGCAGCCAGGCCTGACCGCTCAGCGCACGTTCGCCCTCATGCACCACGCCCGCTTCATCCCGCCAGCTGTGCTCGGCCCGAAAAGGGCCGTCATAGAGAATCAGCGTGTGCCAACGGTCATACCAGTCCAGCCCAAGCTCCAGTACCGGCACCACCGCCATACCGGCGATACGCAAACAGAGCTCATCACTGGCCTCGGCGTCCCCCGCCGCGTGCAGATCCTTGCGCAGTAGTAGCCGCAGAGCCAGATCTTGTAGCTTGGCACGCCGCGCGTCGCTTAGACCTTGATAAACTGCCCAGTCGCCCAAGGCCTGCTGCCACAACTCAGGGCTGATATTCATCTCCGCCAACTGGCGATCTTCACGCCATTCGGCAAAACGTTTGAACAAACTCATGACATCTCCTCGCTTGCTGGCGGCAACAGGGCTGGTAGGTACAGGCCCAGATAAGCCGTCATCATGCGCGTCGCTTCCTGACAAATCGCCGGTGTCAACTCGCCGTGCTGCTGGTAATCAACCGCCAGCAGCTTGTCTGCTGCCTGCATCGCCAAGGTGAATATATCAACCTCGGCAGGGAGCACCGGCAGCGAGAAGAACGCTTCAAGACAGTCCTGGAAGCGCCGACCCAACTGACGATCATGCAGCCGATCAGCCTGGCGCACGGCACTGAGTTCATGTGCCCCCAATAACAATTCGCGCGCCGCTGCGTTGCTTTGGTAGTAGCCCTGAAAACGCCGTTCCAACTCCGCGACCAAGACCATCCAGTTCGCGGGCGCAGGCGCTAGCGGCTGCAGCAGAAGCGCATCCAGCTCGACAAATACCTGCTGCGCCAGAGCGACGAGCACATCACCGGTTTGCGGAAAGAAGTGGTACACAGAGGAAGGCGGAATCTCGGCCTGCTCGGCAATAGCATAGATCGACAGGTCAGCAAGGCCCTGCCGATCAAGCAACTCCCGCGCGGCATGGAGTATTCGCTCAATACGCTCCTGACTACTGGCGCGGCGTTTGGGGACAGATCGGCTCATTAAAATCTCGTTCAGCGGCTATCCTGCAGACGATACCACAGCAGCGCCAAGGCTCTGATGGCAGTCTGTAACGGGGCACCCGGCGGCACCGGCCAATGCTTCGCACGCGCCATCAAATCAAAACCAGCAGCGTCGCCCTGCACCGTTTGCGCCATCAACTTTCCAGCCATCCCCGCCAGCGCCACGCCCTGCCCCGAGTACCCTTGCGCAAAAAGCGTACGCCGACCCAGACGACCAAAAACCGGTGCCTTGCTCATCGTCATCGCGACCTGACCACCCCACAGGTACTCAAAATCCTCTTCAGCCAGCGCCGGAAAAACCAGCGCCATGCGCTCACGCATGGTTGCGCGCAACGCGTTCGGCTGAGCATCACGCGCACTGGCGCGACCACCAAATAGCAGCCGGTTATCAGCACTAAGGCGGTAGTAATCAATCAGCGTATTCATATCGCAGACGGCAGCACGGGACGGTATCAACTGCGTGGCCAGCTCGCCCAGGGGCCTGGTTGCACCCACGTAACTACCAATCGGCATAAAGCCTTTGCGATACCAGGGCAGTAATTTGCCAAGATAGGCATTGCCAGCCAGAAGCAGATGCTGCGCATGCACCTGACCAGCAGCAGTGCGAATGGTTACAGTACGGCCATCTTCTTCGTAGCCGAGCACCGCCGAACGTTCGAGTATCTGTGCGCCGGCAGCCTCGGCGGCGCTTGCCAGCCCAAGAGCATATTTCAGCGGGTGCAAGTCACCACCACCCCAGTCCATTACACCGGCCTGATAATCTGCCTTGAGCAGAGACTGCAATGCATCGCGGTCATAAAACGCCAACTGGTCGTAACCTAAGGCTTCCAGTTCATGCTGCCAGCTCTGCAATTCGGGAACTTGCCTCGCCTTGTTTGCGACCAGCAAAATGCCGGCCTTGAGGTCGCAGTCGATATTGTGGCGTTTCACTCGACTACGCAGCAGTTCAACGCCGTCGAGGGTGAGCTGCCAGACTTTACGCGCATCGTCCGCGCCAAGCTCGGCGACGACACGGCCGTGATCACAGCCCAGCCCAGGGTTAATCTGCCCCCCATTACGGCCTGAACAACCCCAACCAACCTGTTCAGCCTCCAACACCGTGACCCGCACACCGGCTTCGGCCAACTCCAGTGCGGCAGAGAGCCCAGTAAACCCTGCGCCTACAATACAAACATCGGTAGTGATATCGCCCTGCAAGGCATCACGCTGCGTCACATCGCCAACACTGGCGCGATACCAGGAATCATTCATCGACATGCCATTCCCCAGCCCATAAGAAAATCCCGCCAAGCGGCGGGATTGTCTTTACTAATGTCACCCGCTTTAAGCGACTGCTTAAACCGTGTGCAGATACCACATGTATTCCAGATCGGAGATGGTCTTCTCGAACTCTTCCATCTCACTCTCTTTGCAGAGCACGAACACATCGAGGTATTCCTCACCGATGTACTCTTTCATCACTTCCGACGTTTCCAGCGCGCGCAAGGCATCGCGCAGGTTGGTCGGCAATGAGGCTTCATGCTGATCATAAGCATTACCCTCAGTCATTTCCGGCGGTTCAACCTTATTACTGATGCCGTAATGAATTGCCGAAAGCAATGCTGCCATCAGCAAGTAAGGGTTGGCGTCAGCCCCGGCCAGACGATGCTCGATGCGCATGGCCTCAGGCTCGCCACCCGGCACCCGAACAGCAACGGTGCGGTTATCGATACCCCAGGTCGGCGCGCATGGCACGAAGAAGCTCGGGCTAAAGCGACGGTAAGAGTTGACGTTGGGACAGAGGAAAGCCATGTACTCAGGCAAGGTCTGCAACAGGCCGCCTACTGCCCAGCGCAGGTTGTCGCTGAGCGTGCCATCGGGGTTAGGCGAAAAGATATTATGCCCCAACTCATCAAGCAGACTGATATGCACATGCATACCGTTACCGGCCTGATCGTAATAAGGCTTGGCCATGAAAGTCGTGTCCATTTCATGGTCGTAAGCTACGTTCTTGATAACCCGTTTAAGCAGCACGTTGTAATCGCACGCGATGACCGGATCATCCACGTGATGCAGATTCACCTCAAACTGCCCCGGTGCCGATTCGGCCACGATGGCGTCAGCGGGGATGCCCTGCTCGTGGGCAGCTTCGATGACGTCCTCAAGAAATTCTGCATACTCGTCAAGGTCATCCATCGAATAGACCTGAACCGAGTTGGGACGCTTGCCAGACATCGGTGAGCGCGGTGGCTGCGGCCGGCCGGTGAGGTTCTCCTGGTCAATCAGGTAGAACTCCAGCTCGAAGGCAGATACGGGGGTCAACTTGAGGTCTTTAAAGCGTTCGACGATGCGTTGCAATACATAGCGGGGATCAGCGAAGAAGGGAGTCTTGCGGTCAAACTCATACATGGTCATTAACAACTGACCCGTTGGCCGCTTCTGCCAGGGCTCTATATTAAGAGTACCCGGAATAGGCAAACAGATCCGGTCGGCGTCACCGATTTCCAGACCCAGTCCTGTTTCTTCTACTGTCGTGCCCTGAATATTCAAGGCAAAAACCGACGCTGGCAGAGCGATGCCTTTCTCAAAGGCCTTCAACAGCGCAGAGCGATCAATTCGCTTACCGCGCACAATGCCATTCATGTCTGCAATAAGCAGGTCTATAAAGTGTATTTCCGGATGCTCGGCTAAAAAGGCCTCAGCTTCCTGGATGCTGACGGGCTCGTTCGCTGTCACAGCATCCGCTCCGGCTTGGGGTTGCATGGGTTGTCACCTATATTTGTAAAATATATCAATCACGAAAGTCGCAAGGACAGAGTTAATCTGAAAGGCTGCATGGAGTCAATAGAGCAAAAGCTGCACATAATAGGTGCACACTGCACCAAATAAGGCCGCAAGAGCCATTTATGAGCTCCATCTCAGCGCGATTCGTTCTTCGATTTTGGCGTTTTGTGTTAAATATTTTTTATTGCTATTGTATGAAAAATCGAACAACAATGATTTCGCGTAAGTTATTCACCACAGACCTTGGACCCCTTCCAGCTATGTCCGTCGAACGCAAACCACTAATTGGCATTACCTGTTGCACCGAGCAAATCGGCCTGCATCCTTTTAACATTGTTGGTGAAAAATACATCCTCGGCGTCGTCGATGGCGCCAATGGCCTGCCGCTGCTGATTCCGGCTTTAGGGAGCGCCCTGGATACCGAGCAACTGCTGGAATTGCTCGATGGCATCATGTTCACCGGCTCGCCCTCCAACGTCGAGCCGCACCACTATAACGGCGCTGCCAGCGCAGAGGGCACCAAACACGACCCCAAGCGCGACGCGACCACACTGCCGTTGATCAAGGCGGCAATAGCACGCGGCGTACCGGTACTCGGGATTTGCCGCGGCTTTCAGGAAATGAACGTCGCCTTCGGTGGCAGCCTGCACCAACGGCTGCATGAGGTCGGTGGCTATATCGAACACCGCGAGCCCAAAGACCAGCCGGTCGACATTCAGTATGGCTTATCCCACGAGGTTCAGGTCGAACCGGGAGGATTGCTCTACGATATAGCAGGCTGTAGCTCAGCGCAGGTCAACTCTCTGCATACGCAGGGTGTAGACAAACTCGCGCCCGAGCTGCAGCCTGAAGCCAGAGCAAGCGATGGGCTGATCGAGGCATTCTCGGTCCGCCAGGCACCCAATTTCGCCCTCGGCGTACAGTGGCATCCCGAATGGCAGGTAAAGAACAACTCCTTTTACCTATCCATTTTCCAGGCGTTTGGTGACGCCTGCAGAGCCCGTGCGTCGCGGCACTCCTGAGGCAATTATGAACAAGATTGAAGCGTGGTTGAAAGAACACAAAATTACTGAAGTAGAGTGTATGGTCAGCGACCTGACCGGCATCGCCCGTGGGAAAATTGCCCCGACGATGAAGTTCATTTCGGAAAAAGGCATGCGCCTACCCGAAAGCATTCTGCTGCAATCAGTAACCGGTGATTACGTCGAAGACGACATCTATTACGACCTGCTGGATCCGGCCGACATCGACATAATCTGTAAGCCGGATGAAAACGCCATCTACCTGGTACCATGGGCGCTTGAGCCTACGGCACAGATCATTCACGAATGCTTCGACAAGATGGGCAACCCTATCGAGATGTCGCCACGCAACGTGCTCAAGACCGTACTCAAGTTATATGAAGAAAAGGGTTGGCAGCCAATAGTAGCGCCAGAGATGGAGTTCTATCTGACCAAGCGTAACGAAGATCCTGATTTGCCCTTGCAGGCACCGGTGGGTCGCTCTGGCCGTCAGGAGACCGGACGTCAGTCATTCTCCATTGATGCAGCCAACGAGTTCGATCCGCTGTTCGAGGATATGTATGACTGGTGCGAGGCCCAAGGCCTGGACCTGGATACGCTGATCCACGAGGAAGGCACCGCCCAGATGGAAATCAACTTCCGTCATGGTGACCCGCTGCATTTGGCCGACCAGGTACTGGTCTTCAAGCGCACCATGCGCGAAGCCGCACTCAAGCACGACATCACAGCCACCTTTATGGCCAAGCCCATTACCAATGAGCCCGGCAGTGCCATGCACTTGCACCAGAGCATCATTGACCGCAAGACCGGCAAGAATGTCTTCTCCAACGAAGACGGCAGCATGAGCGAGCTATTCCTGCATCATATCGGCGGCCTGCAGCGCTATATCCCCGAGATACTGCCGCTGTTCGCCCCCAACGTGAATTCGTTCCGTCGCTTCCTGCCCGATACCTCGGCGCCGGTTAACGTCGAATGGGGTGAAGAGAACCGTACCGCCGGGTTACGCGTGCCGGATTCCAACCCGCAAAACCGCCGTGTAGAGAACCGTCTACCCGGTGCGGACGCCAACCCCTATATCGCCATTGCCGCCAGCCTCTTGTGCGGCTACCTCGGCATGGTTGGCAAAATGTCGCCATCAGCCCCGGTTAAAGGCCGCGCCTATGAGCGCCGCAACCTGCGCCTGCCATTTACCCTCGAGGCAGCGCTGGAGCGGATGGAGCAATGCAAGGATGTGGAAGCCGTTCTGGGCAGCAAGTTCTGCCGCGGTTACGTCGCCGTCAAACGCGCCGAACACGAAAACTACAAACGGGTCATCAGCTCTTGGGAACGTGAGTTCCTGCTACTGAGCGTTTAACCCGCGTCATTACAGAGCCTGCCAAGCGCTAGCCCGCTTGGCAGCACGGAGATAAGGAGTACCGAATGAACAGTGAGCACAAACTAAGTACGGCCGAGCTACAGGCCATGGACACAGCGCATTACCTGCATCCCTTCACCGACCACAAGGAGCTTGGCGAGCGCGGCACGCGCATCATCGAGCGTGCCGAAGGGGTATACCTGTGGGATAGCGAGGGCAATAAGATACTCGACGGCATGGCTGGCCTGTGGTGCGTGAGCATCGGCTATGGCCGCAAAGAGCTAGCTGAAGCCGCCTACAAGCAGATGCTGCAGCTGCCCTACTACAATAGCTTCTTCCAGTGCGCCAATCCGCCTGCAGTCAAGCTGGCCAAGGCTATCGCCGACATCGCCCCAGAGCACATGAACCACGTATTTTTTACCGGTTCAGGCTCAGAATCCAACGATACCGTGCTGCGCATGGTGCGCCGTTATTGGGATCTGAAAGGTAAAAGCAGCAAGAAGACCATCATCAGCCGTATCAACGGCTACCACGGCTCGACAGTCGCCGGCGCCAGCCTGGGCGGCATGTCGGTCATGCATGAGCAGGGGGACCTGCCGATCCCGGGTATCGTGCATATCCCGCAGCCTTACTGGTACGGCGAAGGCGGCGACATGAGCCCCGACGAATTCGGTATCTGGGCGGCACAACAGCTGGAAGCCAAGATTCAGGAACTGGGTATCGACCAGGTCGGCGCCTTCATTGCAGAACCTATTCAGGGCGCTGGCGGCGTCATCATTCCACCAGACACCTACTGGCCAGAAATCAAACGCATCCTGGCCAAGTACGACATTCTGCTGATTGCTGACGAAGTTATCTGCGGCTTTGGTCGCACCGGCGAATGGTTCGGTAGCCAATACTATGATCTCAAGCCTGACTTTATGCCGATTGCCAAGGGTATGACATCTGGCTATCTGCCCATGGGCGGCGTGATCGTCAGTGACCGCGTAGCGGACACGATGATCGAGCACGGCGGCGAGTTCTTCCACGGCTATACCTACTCCGGACATCCGGTAGCGGCGGCAGTCGGCCTGGAAAATTTGCGGATCATGCACGATGAGAAGCTGATCGACTACGTCAAGCAAGAAGCGGCACCGTACTTGCAAGAAAAGATTGCCGAGCTGGCGGAGCACCGTCTGGTTGGCGAAGTACGCGGTGTTGGATTGCTCGGCGCAATCGAACTGGTAAAAGACAAGGCGACTCGGGAACGTTTCCCGGACAAGGGATCAACCGGATCTCTATGCCGCGATTTCTGTGTCAGTAACGGCCTGGTGATGCGTGCGGTTGGCGATACCATGATCATGTCGCCGCCACTGGTAATCAGCAAAGCCGAAATCGACGAGATGGTTGGCAAGATCTGGACTGTGCTGGACCAGACGGCGGAAAAGCTGGGCGTTTAAGCGCCCAGCCCTGCAACTGACTATGCTTGCCAAGGAACGTTTTACCCAAGGGGCGCCAAAGCATCCCGACACTGCATTTCCAAACAATGGATGGAGAGCTGAAAGATGATCAAGCATCTGGGCAAGACACTGCTCGCAACCGCTACCGCTGTATCCTTCAGCGTAGCGGCTCAGGCAGAAGGCGTGGTGAACGTATACAACTGGTCGGACTACATCGCGGAAGATACGCTGGCCAACTTCCAGGAGGAAACCGGGATCCGCGTTGTGTATGACGTATTCGACAGCAACGAAGTACTGGAAGCCAAGCTGCTGTCCGGTAGCT
This sequence comes from Pseudomonas sp. 5Ae-yellow, assembly GCF_014077575.1. Taxonomy (NCBI): domain Bacteria; kingdom Pseudomonadati; phylum Pseudomonadota; class Gammaproteobacteria; order Pseudomonadales; family Pseudomonadaceae; genus Pseudomonas; species Pseudomonas sp. 5Ae-yellow. The sequence goes on from NZ_JACGWE010000010.1 coordinate 67,206, forward strand.
CGGGATTCGACATCGTCGTACCGTCCAACCAGTTCCTCGGCAAGCAAATCAAGGCGGGGGCCTTTATTCCGATGGATCGCAGCAGGCTGCCAAACTGGGAAAACCTGGATCCAACGCTTCTGCGGGCACTCCAGACCAACGACCCCGGCAACCAATACGCCTTTCCTTATCTATGGGGCACTACCGGCATTGGCTACAACGAAGCCAAGGTTAAGGAAGTGCTGGGCGAAGACGCGCCGATTAACTCCTGGGATCTGGTATTCAAACCAGAGAACATGGAGAAACTGGCGTCCTGTGGCGTAGCCTTCCTTGATGCCCCCGCGGAGGTCATCCCGTCTGCCCTGTTCTATCAAGGCCTGGATCCTAACAGCACCAATGCCGCGGACTATGAAAAGGCGCAGGAACTGATGATGTCGGTTCGTCCGTACATTACCTACTTCCACTCGTCCAAATTCATTACTGATCTGGCAAACGGCGATATCTGTGTCGCTGTAGGCTGGTCGGGCGACATTCTGCAGGCTGCCGCGCGGGCCGAGGAAGCCGGCAATGGCGAAGAGGTCAAGTACGTCATTCCGAAAGAAGGCGCCGCCATGTGGTTTGACATGATGGTCATGCCGCGCGACGCAAAAAATGTCGATAACGCTTACACCTTTTTGAATTATATTCTCCGCCCAGAGGTGATCGCTGAGATTTCCAACTATGTGGCTTATGCCAATGGCAACAAGGCATCCAAGCCCATGATAGATGACAGCGTACTGAACGATCCTGGCGTTTATCCTAGTGACGAGACGCTAGACAAACTGTTTACCTTGGCTGAGCTACCACCCAACATTGAACGTGTCCGCACTCGCGTCTGGACCCGTATCAAGTCAGGCCAGTAACTCACAAGACCCCATTAGCGATGGCCGGTGGCGTTCCGCCCCGGCCGAACCCAAGAAATCAGACCAGGTATAAAGCTGGAGTCTGAATAGGAGAGACCATGAAGCGTCCCATGCAGAAAACATTAATGGCCTTGACCACTGCCGCCCTCATAGGTGGCGTGGCGACGGCTCAGGCTGACGGCAAGCTGAATATTTACAACTGGTCGGACTATATCGCCGAAGACACCATTGCCAATTTCGAGAAAGAAACCGGCATTCAGGTGACCTACGATGTGTATGACTCCAATGACGTACTGGACGCTAAATTGCTGACCGGTCGCTCGGGTTTCGATATTGTCGTACCGTCCAACAATTATCTGACCAAGCAGATCGCCGCCGGCGTGTACATGGAGCTGGACCATAGCAAGTTGCCGAACATGAGCAACCTGAACCCCGAATTGATGGAGAAGATGGAAAGTATCGATCCGGGCAGCGCACACTCCATTCCCTATTTGTGGGGCACCAACGGTATTGGCTATAACGTCGAGAAAGTGAAAGCGGCACTCGGTGACGATGCACCACTGGACTCCTGGGCACTGATTTTCGACCCCCAATACACCAGCAAGCTGACCAGTTGCGGTATTGCCATGCTTGATTCGGCGGACGAGATGCTGCCAAACGCACTGGCTTACCTGGGCCTGGATCCGAATACCAATAACGCTGACGACATCAAAAAAGCGGAAGAGCTGCTACTCGGTGTGCGCAAAGACATCACCTACTTCCACTCTTCACGCTATATCTCTGACCTCGCCAACGGAGACATCTGTGTCGCTGCAGGATTCTCCGGCGATATCTTCCAGGCTGCTGCACGTGCCGAAGAGGCCGAGAATGGTATTGAGATCAACTACATAATCCCCAAGGAAGGCGCCACTTTGTGGTTTGACATGCTGGCAATTCCCAAGGATTCCTCAAACCCCGACTCAGCTCACGCTTTTATCAATTATGTGCTGCGTCCTGACGTGATCGCGCCGATCACCGACTATGTCGCTTACGCCAACCCCAACAAGGCATCGAGCGATCTGGTTGATCCGGAAATTCGCAACGATCCGGCCATCTATCCGTCTGACGAGATCATGAGCCGACTGTACGTCAACGTACCTCGTTCTATGGCTGGTCAGCGCTTGATGACTCGGGCCTGGAGCCGCATCAAGTCAGGCCGCTAACAGTAACCTGGATAAGGGCTGCCCATGGGCAGCCCTTATTGGATGTGCCACAGAATATAAGCTCGACGCGGCGCAAAGGCCGGGTCGGTAATAACAAGTGCATTCTGCCTTCCCGATAGCGCAGAAGCAGGTGGAAAGATACGCGGAGAAAATTATGGTTGGTGCAGCAGGGGCCATGAAACAGGCCATGGCCAAAGCCGAGCCCGATGAGTACGTTAAAATTGAGCGCATCAGTAAGCGTTTCGATGATTCGCTGGCAGTCGATGACGTCAGTCTCACCATCAATCGAGGCGAGATCTTCGCGCTTTTGGGTGGCTCTGGCTCAGGTAAATCTACCCTGCTACGCATTCTTGCTGGCTTTGAGCGGCCAACTGAAGGTCGGGTACTACTCGACGGCCAGGATATTACCGACCTACCGCCGTATGAACGCCCCATCAACATGATGTTCCAGTCCTATGCGCTCTTCCCGCATATGACCGTTGAGCAAAACATCGCCTTTGGTCTCAAGCAGGACAAGATGAGCCGCACCGAGACCAACGATCGTGTGCAGGAGATGCTCAAACTGGTGCACATGACCGAGTATGCCCGGCGCAAGCCTGATCAACTGTCTGGCGGGCAGCGTCAGCGCGTTGCGCTGGCACGCTCACTGGCCAAACGCCCAAAAGTTCTGCTACTGGACGAGCCAATGGGCGCACTGGACAAGAAGCTGCGTTCACAAATGCAGCTCGAGCTGGTGGAAATCATCGAGCGTGTCGGCGTGACGTGCATCATGGTGACCCACGACCAGGAAGAAGCCATGACCATGGCCCAGCGCATTGCGATCATGCACCAAGGCTGGATCGCACAGGTCGGCACGCCAATGGACATTTACGAGAGCCCACTAAGCCGTCATGTCGCCGAGTTCATCGGCAGCGTGAATATCTTTGAAGGTGAAATCAGTGTCGACGTGGAGGATCACGCGATCATCCAGTGTCCGGTGCTCGACCACCCGATCTATGTTGGACACGGTATCTCTACCCGTGCCCAAGATAAAAATATCATCTACGCGCTGCGGCCGGAAAAAGTCTGGGTTTCCACCGAAAGGCCAGACACCGAGTACAACTGGTCACACGGTGAAGTACACGATATCGCCTATCTTGGCGGCCACTCGGTGTATTACATCAAGCTCGATAGTGGCTTGATTGTGCAGGCCTTCATGGCTAACTCCGAGCGCCGTTTGCCGCGGCCGACCTGGGAAGACGAGGTTTACATCAGCTGGGAAGACGACAGCGGGGTTATTTTGCACTCATGAAAACGCCATCGCTCTCACGACTATTGCCGAGCGGGCGCCTGTGGGTCATCAGCGTGCCCTATCTATGGTTGCTGCTGTTCTTCCTGCTGCCGTTCGCCATCGTACTGAAGATCAGCTTCTCGCAGGCGGCCATTGCTATCCCGCCCTACGATCCGATTTTTCAGTACATAGAGCAAACGCTCAACGTAGTGCTCAATTTCGGCAACTATATTTTCCTCTCGCAGGACGGCCTCTATCTGGCAGCCTATCTGGGCTCGCTGCAGATTGCCTTCTTCTCGACCGTCATTTGCCTGCTACTCGGCTACCCGATGGCCTATGCCATCGCTCGGGCACCGAAAGAAAAGCAGCTGGTGTACCTGTTATTGGTGATGATGCCAACCTGGACCGCCATCCTGATCCGCGTATACGCCTGGATGGGCATTCTCAGTAACAACGGCCTGCTGAATACCGCGCTGATGTACATAGGCGTGATCAATGAGCCACTGCAAATTCTAAACACCAATATCGCCGTCTATATCGGCGTGGTCTATGCCTACCTACCCTTCATGGTATTGCCGCTGTATGCCAACCTGGTCAAACACGACAACACTCTGCTGGAAGCCGCAATGGACTTGGGGGCAGGCAAGATCAAGGCGTTCTGGACCATCACCATTCCGCTGTCCAAAAGCGGCATCATCGCCGGCTCGATGCTGGTCTTCATTCCGGTGGTCGGTGAGTTCGTCATTCCCGAGCTGCTGGGCGGCCCGGAAACCTTGATGATCGGCAAGGTGCTGTGGCAGGAGTTCTTCAACAACCGTGACTGGCCGGTGGCATCCGCGTTGGCGATAGTGATGCTGTTGATCCTGATCGTTCCCCTGATCCTGTTCCACTATAACCAAGCCAAGGAAATGGAGAAGAAATCATGAGCAAGCGTCCCGGTTTCTCCACCGTCATGCTTTGGCTGGGGCTGGCATTTATCTACATCCCCATGGTTATCCTGGTGATCTACTCCTTCAACGCCTCACGTCTGGTTACCGTGTGGGGCGGCTGGTCGGTGCACTGGTATGTCGGCCTGCTGGACAACACCCAGCTAATGAACGCGGTTAAGCGCAGCCTGGAAATCGCCTTCTTCACCGCCTGCGCAGCTGTCTGCCTGGGAACCCTGGCAGCATTTGTCATGACCCGGATCAAGCGCTTCCGCGGCCGTACCATGTTTTCCGGTCTGGTCACCGCGCCGCTGGTTATGCCAGAGGTGATCACAGGTCTGTCGTTGCTACTGCTGTTCGTGGCTATGGCGCAGATGGTCGGCTGGCCTGCAGAACGTGGCATGGTGACCATCTGGATCGCCCACGTCACCTTCTGCACGTCCTATGTAGCGGTAGTGGTCAGCGGCCGCCTGAGCGAACTGGATCAGTCTATCGAAGAAGCCGCCATGGACCTTGGCGCACGCCCCTGGAAGACCTTCCTGCTGATCACGGTACCGATGATCGCGCCGTCGATCGCTGCAGGCTGGCTACTGTCCTTCACCCTGTCGCTGGATGACCTGGTATTGGCCAGCTTCGTGTCGGGCCCCGGCTCGACAACCCTGCCGATGGAAGTTTTCTCGTCCGTGCGCTTGGGTGTCAAACCCGAGATCAACGCCATTGCCAGCGTGATTCTCCTGGCGGTGTCGATCTTCACACTGATCGCCTGGCTGATTGCCCGCGGCGCCGACAAACGCCGTGGCAAGCCACCAGAAGACGACGAAGCGGTCAGTTGGCAGGCGGTGATAGAAAGCCGTCGCAACTAACCCGTTCTGATAGCAAGACCAAGACCTTCGGCCAGGCATATTGCCCTGCCGAAGGTCTGTCCTTCCGACCTGGCTCACGTGCGCAATCAAACCCACTCCGGTTACCAGCCCCTCCTTAGCCACAGAAAACGGTTGGCATTTACGCAAAAGAGATCTAATCTAACCGTATTGAATGAACATTCATTCAATACGGTTGCAGTGCCCGGTAACGCACTGTACAAACCAGCGATAGTGGTTAGAATGCGTAAATGAACACTCATTCAACCCCCGAAAAAAAACCTCGCCCACGGATCAAGGATAAGCGTCAGGCCATCCTGGACGCAGCTTTGAAAGTCTTTGCCGCAGGCGGAGTTAACGGCGTTCCCATGCCAGCCCTAGCTGAACAGGCGCAGGTCGGCACCGGTACTATCTATCGCTATTTCAGCAGCAAGGAAGCCCTGGTCAACGAGCTATTTCGCGAGCAGAAACGGGCAAACAGCATAAGGCTTTACGGCGGATTGGATCTGACGCTGCCGGCAAAACAGCTGTTTGCAGCGGTCTGGCAACGCATGGCGGATTTCAGTCGCAGCGACCCTGACGCTTACATGTTTATGGAACTGCAGGATCACCGGCCCTATCTCGATGAGGAGAGCCGTGCGCTTGAGAAAAAAATTCTCCGGCCAATCGTTACCCAATACCGGCAGTTGCAGCAACAGGGACAATTTCGTAGCGACGTACGGCCGGAAGTGCTGATGAGCCTGGTATGGGGCGCCTTTGTGAACCTGATCAGGGCTGAGCGCGACGGTCACCTGATACTGCAACAAAGCGACATAGATGCCGCTTTTGCAGCGTGCTGGACGATGTGTACGGGCTGATCCATACCTTGCTGCCTGGCAAACAATATAGGCAGACACAATGAACAAGGTTGCAAAATCCATCAGCACGCTGGGCTTGGCTGCAGCACTTAGCGGAGGTGTTATGGCTGGCGAAGTAGAAGACAAATTCATGCAAATGATTGAAAGTGGCGATGCCTATTCAGCCGAGACATTAATGCCATTGTTCGAGCAACTGGAACCAGTCAACCTGGATTTCATGCTCGGCACCTGGCATGGCGGCAAGTTCGACGGCGGCGTCGAACCCGACCCTTTGAACTGGTACGGCAAGCGCTTCAACAGCATTAACGATGTGGAGCCCATTCTCTATCCAGGGCCGGACGGTGAGCTGCAAAATTACGAAAAACTGGGCCGAGCACAAATCCGCGAGATGGTATTTGCCGGCCAGGTTTCCGCGGCGCTGATCTATGATCAACAACCCATCATCGACTACTTCCGCAAGGTGAACGACAACGTTGTGATCGGCCTGGGCGATATAAAGGGCAAACCCTTGGATTTCTTCTTCCACCTGACCCGCGACAAATAGCCAACGCTGCGCCAAGGCGCAAATAGGGTTAGGATATGGCATCGCCAACGTCGGTTCACACCGGCGTTTTTTTGCCCCTGACTGGAGAGCCCCGTGTCCAAACTGGTCCCCGCCATCGACCCCGACGGCCTGCTTGAATATTCTGTGGTCTTTACCGATCGCTCACTAAACCACATGTCTCAGACCTTCCAGCAGGTCATGCGCGACATTTCCAGCACCCTGAAGAACGTCTACAACGCACAAGGCGTGGCCGTGGTTCCCGGTGGCGGCACCTATGGTATGGAAGCCGTTGCGCGCCAGTTCGCTCACGACAAGAAATGTCTGGTACTGCGCAATGGCTGGTTCAGCTATCGCTGGAGCCAAATTTTTGAGATGGGCCGCATCCCGGCCAGCGAAACTGTACTCAAAGCCAGCAAGTCGGACGCCAGTACTCAGCCGGAATTTGCCCCGGCAGCAATTGAAGATGTGGTCGCAGAGATTCGCAGCAACAAACCCGACGTCGTCTTCGCACCGCACGTTGAAACCTCTGCCGGCATTATTCTGCCTGACGGTTACCTGCGTGCAGTAGCTGATGCAGTGCACGAAGTTGGCGGCCTGTTCGTACTCGACTGCATCGCCTCTGGCACCGTCTGGGTTGATATGCAGGCCTGCGGTATTGACGTACTGATCAGCGCACCGCAGAAAGGCTGGAGCGCGTCACCTTGTAGCGCGCTGGTCATGCTCAGCGCACACGCCGAAGCCGCACTGGAAACCACCACCAGCAGCAGCTTTGCTGCCGACCTGAAAAAATGGCGGCAGATCATGCAGGCATACGAGAACGGCGGTCACGCCTACCACGCAACCATGCCGACCGACGCCCTGCTGGCCTTCCGTGACACCATGCTGGAAACCCGTGACTACGGTTTTGACAAGGTCAAACAGGAACAGCTGGAGCTAGGCCGTGCGGTGCGCGAGCTGATGCATGACAAAGGTTTCAAGAGCGTTGCCGCTGAAGGGTTCGGCGCACCCGGTGTGGTCGTCAGCTACACCACCGACGATGGCCTGCAAAGCGGCAAGGCTTTCGGCCAACTCGGTCTGCAGACCGCCGCTGGCGTCCCTTTGATGTGCGACGAACCAGAGGGCTTCAAAACGTTCCGCATCGGCCTGTTCGGCCTGGACAAACTGCACAACATTGACCGTACCGTACTAACCCTGCGCAAGGCATTGGACGAGCTCTGAGCTAGCTCAGCGGCAAGCGAACCCGGCCTTATACCGGGTTTGCTTTTTGTGCTGGAAGCTGGAAGCTGGAAGCTGGAAGCTGGAAGCTGGAAGTGATCAGGGTGGCGACTACGTTCAATCGTTCAAGCTCCACGTCGCAGAACAACCCAAAAACCGTACTCGCTGCGGACTACTTCAAGCTTTCAGCTTCAAGCGTACAGCTGCGCTCACCCCTTGGGCTGCGCCGCCATAATCTCTTCCATCTTCAGCCCCGTAAGACCATGAATAGTGCGCCAAAGATAGAACAGGATTGCCATCATCATGATCATGGACGGGATGGCGATCATCGGGTAGCTGACCAGCGTCATCTGCCCCAACTCTTCATTGAAGGCTTCAGTGCCGGCCGGGCTGATAACGATCCATTTGGCAACGATGTAGTTCATCACCGAAGAGAAGAAGAACGTACCCGCCAGGAAGTAGGTCGCACGCAGCAGACGCTGGTTGAATATCTCGACCTGTCCACGCGCCTGAAGTCTTTCTTGCACCCGCGCCACGTTGATTACTTTCTCGTTGTACAACAGGGTACGAATCAAGGGGTAACGCGTGCGGGTAGACACCAGCACGGCAATGCCAATCACTCCGGGCACAGCAGCCTCTTTCACCGCCAACCACTGCGGATCCAGCTTGAGCAAGCCAATGCCACCGGTCAGCAAGACACTGACGACCCCGAGCAAGGCGATAAAGTTAAATTTCCGGTACTGGATAAGCTCAAAAAGCCCCCAGCACAGGGGGAGTGCCAGCGCCAGAATCAGCGCCTTGCTGGCACCCAGATCAGCTTCACCACTGAATTTCATCAGGATGATTGATGGCAGCAGGATACTAACCAACAGATCAACCATCGGGCGGGATTTGTGTTGCGGCGTTGCAGATTTTGCGTCAGTCATGGCGGGGATTGAAGCCTCTACCGGAAGGAATGCAGGGATCATACACCGGCCGGCGCAGCGCTCCCAGCGCCGACCGACCAGTTGTTTGGAGTGTCAGGTGAGTATGGTGGAGACCAGATAGCCGGTGTAGCCTATGTAGGCCAGCAATAACAACACACCGTTGACTCGTGTGACCTCACCGCCCTTGCCACGGCTACCAAAGCCCATAATCAGCAACAACAGAGTCAAGGCAAACATCACCACCCAATCACGCTGCAGCACGAGCGGGTCAACCGCGAGTGGAGAAATACCGGCCGCAATACCCACTACCGCCAGGGTGTTGAACAGGCCTGAGCCGATCACATTACCCAGTGCCAAGTCATGCTCATTACGGCGAATGGCAGCCAGGGACGACGCCAGCTCCGGCAGTGAAGTACCGATAGCAACAACGGTCAAACCGATGATCAGATCACTAACGCCCATGCTTTCTGCGATATACACAGCGCCCCAGACCAGGATGCGCGAACTAACAATCAGCAGCACCAGACCCAGCAAAAGCCAGAAGATCGCCTTGCCCAAGGGCATAGCATGAGTGGCAATCTCCTCTTCAAAATCTTGTGACAAGCTGTCACCACGCCCCCGCAGTCCCTGAAAAATAGACCACCCCATGATCAGGAAAAACGCGCCGAGTAGTATCCAGGCGTCCGTGCGGGACAAGAAACCGTCAATAAGCTGATAGCCCACCAGCAGCGTAATGCCCAGCAGGATAGGCAGTTCCTTACGCACCACTTGAGAGTGCACCTTGATAGGACTGATGACTGCAACCAGACCGATAATCAAGGCGATATTGGTAATATTGGAGCCAAAGGCGTTGCCCAGCGCCAAGCCCGGATTACCCTGTCCCGCGGCCAGCGCCGAGACCACCATCTCCGGTGCCGAGGTACCAAAACCGATGATCAGCATACCAATCAGCAAGGGTGGCATACCGGCATGATTCGCCGTTGCCGAAGCACCATCCACAAAGCGATCCGCGCTCCATACCAATAGAGCAAGACCCGCCACTACCGCCGCCAGAGCCAACCACATCATCGCATACCTGTATCGTGTTAAAGGCGCCATTATCAGTGAAAGGTCGCCCAGGTAACAGGGGCGAGAGGCTGCAGATTTTACAAAAGAATTCAGCTATCTTGCGTGGCGGCCGATAACAGAGTGTCGAAGCCAACCATCGCGACAAAAAACTGCGCACGCGAGCTCTTTGACTAAACTGTGAAACAGGACACTTAATCAGGCCCAGGAACGGCCGAAAAGCTAAAGGTAAGACAATGTCGCTAAACCGTTCCTTACGCCAACAAACCCTCCTGCTCATGGGCGGAAGTCTGTTGCTAATGTTGCTGGTCGCGCTGATCACTGTCAGCTCACTCGCCGGTGATGTTCGCTCCTATCGCAGCCTACTGGAGAATCCGGTGACTGCCGCCAATCTGATCAATCGCGCCAATCTGGAATTTAAGAACCAGGTTCAGGAGTGGAAAAACGTTCTCCTGCGCGGCGGCGATCCGGACGACCAACAAAAGTACTGGAAACAGTTTGAAGCGGCAGAGCAGTCAGTTGAAGCGACCTTGCAAGAGATCAAACAGCTCGACGTCAGTGCCGCTACGCTGACAGAGATAGACAAACTCAGCAGCGCACACCAACTTCTGGCGACCAAGTATCGCACCAGTCTGGATGCCTATATTGCAGCGGGAATGGACCCGACCGCCGGCGACCAAAGCGCGCGCGGTATCGACCGTGACGTCAGCGAGCAAATGCAGGCACTGTCTGACAGCATCAATAGCGGCGCACTGAGTAGCAGCAGCGCTATCAACCAGACCGCCACACGCACACTATGGTACGGCCTGATTGGGCTCTGTATTGCGGCGTTGATCATTGGCGCCGCCAGTATGATGCTGGTTAACCGACGCTTGGTTAGCCCCATCACCCGTCTGATCAATCAAATTGACCAGCTTAGTCAAGGCCGTATGGGCGACCCCATTACCACCGATCGGCAGGACGAACTGGGTACTCTGGCGCGCGCCGCCAATCAGCTACGCAGCTTCTTGAGCGATACCTTTGCTCAACTGCAGCGCAGTACCGGCGAGCTGGACCGGGCCAGTGGCGAGCTGAATACCATCGCAACACGCATGGCCCAGGGTAGCCGAGACCAGTTCTCTCGCACCGACCAGGTCGCTACCGCCATGCAGGAAATGTCAGCCTCCGCCGCCGAAGTTGCGCAGCATGCCGACGAGGCTGCCCGTGCTGCAGACGAAGCAGATACCAATGCCCAGCACGGTGGCCAAGTCATGCAGCAGACTATTCAGGCGATGCAGGAGATGCTGCAGCAGATTACCCATACCACCGATGTGATCCGCAGGCTGGAAGGCGACAGCAATCGTATCGGCAAGGTACTGGAAGTGATTCAGGGGATTGCCGAGCAGACCAACCTGCTAGCGCTGAACGCCGCCATCGAGGCTGCTCGTGCTGGCGAGGCCGGACGCGGTTTCGCGGTAGTTGCCGATGAGGTACGAACTCTCGCCCAGCGCACGGCAGCGTCCACCGCGGAAATCCAGCAAATCATTAACAATGTGCAGACCGGCGCACTGGAGGCGGTACAAGCCATTGAAAACGGGCAATCACGCAGCGAAGCCAGCATGGAGCATGTGACGCTGGCGGGTGACCGCCTGGGGCAAATCACCCAGGCCATCGAATCGATCCGTGATATGAACCGCCAGATATCGACTGCGGCGGATGAACAAACCAGCGTGGCGGAGGATATTTCACGAAACATTACCGAAATCACCGACATAGCCAGCGCTAACCAGGCCGAAGTCGATAACACTGCCCGCGCGAGCCAAACCTTGCACGGACTGTCCAGCGAGCTCAGCACACTTACCCAGCGACTCTCGGCGTAAAAGTGTGTTAACCAAAATAAAGCGGGTGGCTTAGGCCACCCACTTTACGCTTCAGGCGCTGGCCGCAGCGGCCTGCTTCTGGCGCTCTTCCTCATAGAGTTCTTTCTTCGATAGCTTGCCAACCGGGGTCTTCGGCAACTCAGGTCGAATTTCCATGCTCTGCAAGCGCTCATGCTTACCCAGGCGGCTGGCAAGAAAGTCCTGCAAGGTCTCAAAACTGAATGCTTCAGCGCCGGTTTTGAGCTTAATGAATGCTTTGGGCGCCTGCCCGCGATACGCATCTGTTACACCGATCACCGACACTTCCTCTACGCCGGGGAACTCGTAGATAGCCTCTTCAATGGTACGGGGGTATACGTTATAGCCGCTGCACAGAATCATGTCTTTGGTGCGATCGACGATATACACAAAGCCATCAGCGTCCATGTAGCCAATGTCACCAGTACGCAGGAAACCTTCGCTGGTCATAGCTTCAGCCGTGGCGTCCGGCCGGCGCCAGTAACCAGCAGTAATATTCGGCCCCTTGATGCAGACCTCTCCCTTTTCACCCACCGGCATCTCAGCTTCGCCGCCATCGAGCGGCAGAATACGGATATGTGAGCCTGGCACCGGGATACCGCAGGAGCCCGGTCTTGGCGTGGCATCTTTCGGCGTAAAGGTGCCGGTTGTGGTGGTTTCAGTCATCCCCCAGCCTTCGCGCAAGGTGCAACCGGAACGATTGAAGTACTGCTGTTGCACTTCGACCGGCAAGGGCGCACCACCGGAGTTGGACATTTTTAGCGAGGACAGATCATAGTTGGCCGTCAGCGGGTGACTCAGCAGACCAATAAACATAGTCGGCACGCCCGGAAAGGTAGTGATTCGACTTTCACTGATTTCCTTGAGTACCGTGGGCACGTCAAAGCGCGGGTGCAGATAAAGTTCGGCCGCAGCGCGCAGACCGAAAATCATGTTCACCATCAGCGCGTAAATATGGAATGGCGGCAACACCGCCAGCACACGCTCCTGGCCCGGCTCTACTGCCGCACTCAGCACCTCCCGCAGTTGGGCGCAAGAAGCCGTAACATTGCCGTGGGTCAGCATAGCGCCCTTGGGTACGCCCGTGGTACCGCCGGTATATTGCAGGACCGCCAAACAGTTATCGGGATCGTCAATAGCGTGCTGCTGATAGTCGCCCTGGTTATCCAACAGCTGCGCAAAACTGCTGCAGTCATCGCCTAGAACCGGCGCCGCTTGTGGCCCCAGGAGGTTGCGCTGCTCATCGCTGGCCTGTGTGCAGAACTCAGTCAACTCGCCCACCACCAGATGGCGCAGGCGAGTCGTCTGCATCAACGTCGCCATGCGCGGATAGAAGGCCTGCAGCCCCAGGGTGACCATGATATCGGTCTCGCTATCCTCTATCTTGTGCGCCAGCGTGCGCTCGGCATCCAGCGGGGAATAATTGACGACAGTGCCGCCAGCACGCAGAACGCCAAGGAAACTGATGAAGTAATGCGGGCAGTTGGGCAGGTAAAGGCCTACATGCACCCCAGGCTTGACACCCAAGCGCTGAAACCCACGAGCTGCTTGCGCCACCTTGTGGCTCAACTCACGGTAATTCATCTTGCTGCCGAAAAAGTCGATCGCCGAATTTTCCGGGAATTCGGCAACTGCTGCATCGAGCAACGCAGGAATCGGTTGCGCCTCAAACGGCAGGTCCCAACGAACATTTTCAGGGTAAGACGGTATCCAGCGCGGTGCGGTAGCCACAGACGTTGCCTCCAACAAAGTAGGTGATTCAGCCCTATCACCGGCGCGCGGCGTGGGTCGTTTTATTTTGTCTCACGTTAGACCCACAAGCGGCTTTGGAGAACTCATATCCATAGCAGATATGTCGACTCATAGGCAGCACATCTGCCTGTCGCCGGGACGACAATGAAAAACGCACTGATAACGGCACGCAGGGCTATTGCCCGATGCACTGGCAACAGGCTATACAGGGCTATAAAAAAATTCTGCCATTCGGAACCTCCATGCGTAAACGCCTTGTACCGATCCTGATAGTAGCCACGGGGATCGCCATCTTTATTCTGCTGCGCCTCACCGGCGACGATCCAGCCCCCGTCAACTCACAGGAGCGCAGCTGGCGCGTTGCGACAGAAGTTATTCAGCCTGATGCCTTCGCACCTCGCTTGACACTTTATGGCCAGCTGGAATCGCCCTTGCTGTTTACTGTGGTTGCACCTATGGCCGGCCGCATCGCCTCGTTACCGGCAAAGGATGGCGAACAGATAAAGCAGGGGGAGCTGCTTATGGCGCTGGATGAAGCAGACATCCAACCTCGGGTCGAGCAGGCCAAGGCCGATCTGGAAGATGCCAAAGCACAGTTGCAGAGCGAAAAAATAGCGCATCAGAACGATCTGCAGGCGCTGCGTCTGGAACAACGCATTCAGGCTAACGCGCAAAAGAATCTGGAGCGCACCGAGCAACTGATAGAGCGCGGTGTACTGCCAACGGCCGAGCTTGAAAACAGCAAGGACGCGCTTGACCGCTCCGCCCTGACTGTCGCCATTCGTCAACGCAGCATCAACAGTTTTGCATCACGGTTGCAGGCCCTTGAAGCACGTGTTGCGCGTGCCCAGGCAACCTTTGACAGTACACTGCGTGACGCTGAGCGTAGCCGTTTCCTGGCCCCCTTTGACGGTGTCGTGGGCAACGTACAGGCCGCCGTTGGCGATCAGGTCAACGTCAATGCCGCGCTACTCGACTTCTACCCTTTGCAAGGTATGGAGTTACGCGCCGTGGTACCGCAGGTTCATAGTCAGAGCTTTAGCCAGGCACTACAGAATGGTCAGGAGCTGAAAGCACGAAGCCTGGATGTTGAGCCACCAATCCACCTAACCCTTAAGCGTATCGCCGGCCAGGCCGACGCGCGCGGCGTGGAAGCGCTGTTCAGCGTTGACCAACCGCAGCCGGGGCTACGGCTGGGCAACCTGCTGGCGATTAGCGTCGCGCGGCCGGTGCGCAACGACAGCGTTGCGCTACCCTACAGTGCGCTTTACGGCAACGACACTTTGTATCAGGTGCTCGATGGACGGCTACAACGTATCCAGGTACAGCGCGTCGGTGAGACCATGAATGAACAGGGCGAGCGCCGGGTACTGGTGCGCTCGACCGAGCTTAAGGCGGGTATGGAAGTGGTGACGACTCACCTGCCCAATGCAGTCCAGGGTTTGAAAGTTGAGGCCTCGGCGCCAGCCACGAAAGATGCCACGGGGCAACAGCCATGAGTGGCAGCAGCCCGCTGGCGTTTTTTGTTCGTCACAAGGTCGCCGCAAACCTGTTGATGCTGGTTATGCTCGCCGGCGGCCTGCTCGGCTTGAGTCGCATGAACATCCAGTTCTTCCCGACCTTCGCGCTCGACTTTGTCACCGTGCGCGTGATCTGGAACGGCGCCGCTGCGGAAGACATCGAACAGGCCATCACCATCCCGCTGGAGCAGCGCCTGCGCAGCATCCAGAACCTCAAGAACATGACGTCCACCTCTGCGCAGGGCGTGTCGAGTATTACCCTGGAGTTTCGAGAGGGTACCGATCCGGTTATCGCTCTGGATGACGCAAGACAGCAGGTCGACGAATTCCGCAACCTGCCTGCAGACGCAGAAAAACCCGAGGTGGTGCGGGTCGCGCGCTATGACCCTATCG
Source organism: Pseudomonas sp. 5Ae-yellow (assembly GCF_014077575.1). NCBI lineage: Bacteria > Pseudomonadati > Pseudomonadota > Gammaproteobacteria > Pseudomonadales > Pseudomonadaceae > Pseudomonas > Pseudomonas sp. 5Ae-yellow. The sequence continues at coordinate 82,494 of NZ_JACGWE010000010.1, forward strand.
CCAAATTGCTGTTGTACGGCCCCTATACGCCGCACGAGTTGCGCACCATCGCCAACCGGCTGGAAGACGACCTGCTGACCAGCGGCATCGATCGTATTGAAAAAGCCGGCTTGCCCGAGCAACAAATCAGTATCGAGATCCCCAACACCACCTTGCAGCAACTTGGCCTGTCACTGGATCAAGTGGCCGACCGGGTCAATGCCGAGTCCCGCGACTTGCCCGCCGGGCAGGCGGGCGAGCAGGACTCGGCTCGAGAACTGCGTGCCATTGAACAACGACGCGACGCCGAGCAGTTCGCCAATATCCCGCTACAGCCGAACGGCACCAGTCACTTGCGTCTCGGTGACATTGCCGAGATTCGCCAGGAGCCCAGACGCAATCAGGTCCTGCTGCGCTACGCCGGCCAGCCTGCCGTGGAGCTGTCATTGCAGCGCGCTGAGGACGGCGACTCACTCGAGGCCGCGCAAGCACTCAATACTTGGTTGGAGCGGGTAAAACCTACCCTGCCACCCGAACTGAACATGCATGTCTACGATCAGTCCTGGCAATTGATCAACGACCGTATCAGCTTATTGGTGAACAATGGCTTAAGCGGCCTGGTACTGGTCATGGTGCTGTTGTACCTGTTTCTACCGGCCCGGGTTGCACTCTGGGTAGCGGTGGGCATCCCAACCGCGTTCCTTGCCGCTATGGCGGTGTTCTGGCTGATCGGTGGATCAATCAACATGATCTCACTGTTCGCCCTGATCATGGCACTCGGGGTTATTGTTGATGATGCTATCGTCGTAGGCGAGGATGCCGACGCGCACTTTCGTGCTGGCGAGCAGTCACAACGGGCCTCGGAAGGCGCGGCCAAGCGGATGTTCTGGCCCGTAGTGGCCTCATCATTAACGACTATCGCCGCTTTTATGCCATTGCTGATGGTCGGCGGGATTTTTGGCAACATCCTTGGCGACATTCCCATCGTCATGATCTGCGTACTTATCGCCTCTCTGCTGGAATGCTTTGTGGTGCTGCCACACCACCTGCGTTCCGCTTTCAAGCCCGCCACCAAGAAAAACACGGGGACGTCGCGAACCGCGCTTTTGATGGGCAAGGTCGACGCGGTGCGTGGCCGCTTCGACAAGGGCTTCAACGACTTTCGTGACGGCCGGTTTCGCCGATTTTCCGCCATGGCGTTGCGTTATCGTGGTGCCACCCTGGCTTGCGCTCTGGTGACCGTCATCATCACTATCGGCTTGATGAGCAGTGGTCGCATCGGCTTCAGCTTCTTCCCTACGCCCGAGCCACAGATGCTCCAGGCCAACGTCAGCTTCGTCGCCGGCACTCCGCGGGACACCATGATCCGCTTTATGCGGCATCTAGAGCAGACGCTGGCTGAAACCGAGACCGATATGGGTGGTGACCTGATACTGACTGCGGTCACCCGAGAGGGCCAGGTCATCAGCCAAAATGCCGGTTCCCGTCAGGGTGACAACCTGGGTGCCATGCTGATTGAAATGGTATCACCGGATCACCGTGATGTGCGCAACAAGGCCTTTATTCGCGCCTGGCGCGAGCGTATCAGGCTGGTGCCGGGCATAGATCAATTGAATATTACCGAGCAGGTAGGGGGCCCTCCCGGCAAGGATGTGGACGTACGCCTGACCGGCAGCAACCCGGAACAGCTGAAAACCGCCGCCGAGGCGCTCTCAGTCATGATTGCCTCAATCGAAGGCGTGCTCAGCACTGAAGACGACATGGCCTGGGGCCGTGAGCAACTGGTTTACAGTCTGACACCGTACGGCCAGTCACTGGGCTTGAGTATCCAGAGCGTGGGCCGCCAGCTGCGCGCCGCCTACGATGGCCGCCTGGCGCAAATTTATCAGGAGGATCAGGACGAGATCGAAGTTCGAGTGCAACTGCCACGTAGCGAGCGCGAGAGTCTGGCCAGTCTGAGCGAGCTGAGCATTCGTCTCGACGACGGGCGCTTCGTGCCACTGGGCCAAGTGGTCGAGTTTGGCAACAACCAGGGGTTCGAGTCGCTACGCCATGCCGACGGCATGCTCGCGACCGACGTAACCGCCGATATTGATGCCAGCCAGACCACCGCAGGCCAGGTGCTGAAAAGTATCGCACTCGAATTGCCCGAGCTGGCCAACCAATACAACGTGCGTTACAGCTTTGAGGGCCGCTCAGTCGACCAACAGGAAACGCTGGCCGATATGCGCACCGGGCTGATTATCGGCCTGCTGCTGATGTACACGGTTCTAGTTTGGGTATTTTCTTCCTGGAGCACCCCGCTGATCGTCATGTCCGTTATTCCGCTCGCGCTGGTAGGTGCCGTGTTGGGCCACTGGGTGATGGGGCTGAATCTGACCATACTGTCGCTATTCGGGCTGTTCGGGTTATCCGGCATCGTGGTGAATAACTCGATTATCCTGGTCAGTTTCTATCAGGATCAACGCCGCCTTGGGCTGGCGGTGAACGAGGCCCTGAACGAAGCCGTAGTCCAACGCTTGCGCGCCGTCCTGCTAACCTCGCTGACCACCATTGGCGGCCTGTTACCCCTGTTGTTCGAGACGTCCTTGCAGGCGCAATTCCTCATCCCGATGGCGACCTCCATTGCCTTCGGCCTGGGGTTCTCTACCCTGCTGGTGCTGATAGTGGTGCCAGCCTTGTTGTCATTGTTGGAGGGCTGGAAGGAAAGACGCAACGAACGCCGCGCAGAAGCGCCAGGCTGATGCGCTAAAAAGAAAGCGGCTATCAAGCAGTGGCGTCGAACGTGTCAATTGCAGATGCCGCGATTTGGTCAGACGACGAGATGGCCAGCTCGCTTACACAAGAACGGCTCCCGCAGGAGCCGTTCTTGTGTAGCTTGTAGCTTGTAGCTTGTAGCTTGTAGCCAGAAAGCTTACTTCTTGGCCACTTCCAGCGTCTTGGTGATCGCCGCTACCGCTGAACCAATATTGCTCAACTCTGCCGGCAGGATCATGGTGTTGTTGGTCTGAGCCAGCTTACCGAATTCCTTGACGTATTGTTCAGCCACGCGCAGCGATACGGCCTCCTGGCCGCCCTCAGTATTGATCGCTTCAGCAACGCGGCGCAGGCCCTCGGCGGTAGCCGTGGCGATCAGTTCGATCTCTCGGGCCTTACCTTCAGCTTCGTTAATCTGGCGCTGCTTGTCAGCTTCAGACAGGTTGATGGTTTCCTGCTTCTGACCTTCAGATACATTGATCTTGGCTTCGCGTTCACCTTCAGACTGAGCCACGACCGCGCGACGTTCACGCTCTGCACGCATCTGTTTTTCCAGCGCATCAAGGATGGTTGCTGGCAGTTCGATGTCTGCAATCTCGTAACGCAGAACTTTAACGCCCCACGGCTTGGCCGCTTCATCCAGCGCCTGAACTACCTGAACGTTGATGGTTTCGCGCTCTTCAAAGGTCTTGTCCAGATCGATCTTACCCACGACCGAACGCAGTGTGGTCTGCGCCAACTGCATGGAGGCGTAGCGGTAATCGTTGATACCGTAACTGGCCAGCTTGGGGTCAACTACCTGCAGATACAGTACGCCATCAACCACGACCTGAATATTGTCGCGGGTCACACAGGCCTGGCTAGGCACATCAATCGCTTCTTCTTTCAGCGTGTGCTTGTAGGAAACACGATCAACGAACGGAATCAGCAAGTGAAAGCCCGCTTCCAGCGTTTTTGCATACTTACCGAGTCGCTCAACGATAAACGCAGAACGTTGCGGTACGATACGCGCTGTCTTGGCCAGGGTAACAATGACCAGGACAAGAAACGCGAGTGAGAGAATAGTAGCCATTTCCATGTTTTAAAGCTCCGTGGGGTGATTAAGATTTTTCAGGTCGCTGAGCGCTGACCTGCAACACGATACCGCTATGGTTCAATACCCATGCCGTGTCTCCGGCCTTGAGTGACTCATTTGATTCTGCATCCCATTTGGCGCCGTTAAGCTGCACATGACCGATGCCATCAATAAAATCGGTCAGCACGGCAACACGCACGCCCAACAATCCAGCGTCATCCTGATCACGCGCAGCCAGATCAACCTCGCTACCACGCAACCAGCGGTTGAAATGCCGGCGCAGGTACCAAAGCGCGACAACGCTGATCAATGCAAAGAGCACTAACTGATAGGGCAGAGAATCAATCACGCCGAACAGCGTGAGTAGTCCGACTACCAGTGCGCCAATACCAAAGAACACCGCCACCATTGCGGGAATGAAAAATTCTGACAGCAACAGGGCCAGGCCCAGCAACAACCAGAACGCGTAACTCGTCAAATATACAGTCAACATTAGCCTTCCCTGTGTGCAGGGCCTCCTGTACTGCGGCCTGATGGAGAGTACCAGATTACCTTGGCAAATACCCTGCCAGCGTCACCACCGCAACAGACAGTCCTGCTACAGCGAATCAGCTTTGCTAAGCTGTTCACAAACTAAAGGGAGTTACTCATGCCTCAGTGCTTTATTCGGTTATTTCTTTTCGTCGTATTAGCGTTCAGCGCCAGCCTCACTTCAGCCAAAACACTGCAAGTGGGTATTACGGAAGTACCTCCCTTCGTGATGCAGACCGAACGCGGCGAGTGGGAAGGCATCAGTATTGACCTGTGGCGCGCCGTAGCACGAGAGCAGAACATTGAGTATGAGTGGGTTCCTTTATCGTTTTCCGAACTACTCAGCCAAGTAGAAAGCGGCAAAATAGATGTGGCGGTGGGTGCGCTAACCATGACCGCTGACCGCGAAGCGGCGTTTGACTTCAGCCATCCGTTCTACCAGACCGGGTTGGCCATTGGCGTACCGCGCACCCCAAAGCATGGCATTCTGCAAAGCCTCAAGGCACTCTTCAGCTGGGAGTTTCTCAGTGTCATAGTCGCGCTCGGCCTGCTGCTGTTTGCTGTGGGCATCATTCTCTGGGTCTGCGAGCGGCGAGCTAATCCTGAGCAGTTTGGCGGTAAGGCCAGCGAAGGTATCGGCGCCAGCTTCTGGTGGGCGGCAGTGACCATGACCACTGTCGGCTATGGCGACAAAGCGCCTGTCACTCTGGCGGGTAGGCTGGTGGCGCTGGTATGGATGTTCGCAGGACTGATCATGGTCGCCAGCTTTACCGCCGCGATCACAACCTCGCTGACGGTCAGCAACCTGCAGTATCAGATTGGCGGCCCGCAAGACCTGCCCGGCAGCACCGTAGCGACCATTCCCGATACTGCAAGTGCGCGCTACCTGGAAGACAATCGCGTGGTGCGGCGCGAGTACACCAACCTCACCGATGCCATGCAATCTGTCGTGGATGGCAATACCGACGCCGTCGTATATGACCGACCCCTGATGCAGTTTCGCAATCAACAACTGGGCGATCAGCGGCTGGATCTGGTACCCGGCGTTTTTGAGCAGCAACTCTATGCGCTTGCGCTGCCCTCAGGCAGCCCGTTGCGCGAGTCCGTTAGCGAAGAAATACTGCGTATAACCGAGTCGGACGAATGGCGCTCAATCCAGGCAAATTACCTTAGCGAAACCAATTAAAGAAAGAGATCACCGGAAAACCGGCTTTCCGGTGATCGGCTCACTGCAGCCACCAATTTCGACAAGAAGTGAACTGCAGTTCATCGGATTTCTCCGGTGAATGACAGCGGCGCAGAGCCAGTGACTGAACAGTCATAATCTGCCGACCATAGCGCCGCATAAATGCCCGCCCAAAAACCTTCATAAGCGTCTCAGCGCTGACTATTCTCAGAGACCTCAGGCAAAGATCTGAGTGTCTCAAGACGATACAAACAAAAACAAACACAAGGGATTTCGTCATGTCGAATAAAACCCGACTGAGTGTCGCCTGCGGCCTGATAGCCGCATTGGGTGTCAGCACCCAGGCTCAGGCTTTCTGGTTCAGCTCTTCGCAATACACCAAGACCAAGTACCCCATCGTATTGGCCCACGGCATGCTGGGCTTCGACAGCCTGCTGGGTGTCGATTACTGGTACGGTATTCCCGCCGCGCTGCGCAAGGATGGCGCCACTGTCTACACCACCGAGGTCAGCCAGCTCGACACCTCCGAAGCCCGGGGTGAGCAGCTGCTGGCGCAGGTTGAAGAGATTGTCGCCATCAGCGGCAAGCAGAAGGTCAACCTGGTCGGTCATAGCCACGGCGGCCCCACCGCGCGCTACGTCGCTGCAGTACGTCCTGACCTGGTCGCCTCGGTCACCAGCGTAGGTGCACCGCACAAAGGCTCTGCCACAGCTGACTTCCTGCGCCAGATTCCAGAGGGCTCTACCGGTGAGGCGATAGTGGCCGGGCTGACCAATGCCCTGGGTGGCTTTATCAACCTGCTTTCCGGCAGCAGCTCCATGACCCCGCAAAATGCGCTGGGCTCCCTGGAGTCACTCAACTCCGCAGGCGCCGCAAACTTCAACGCACGCTTCCCTGCTGGCATCCCCACCAGCGCCTGTGGTGAAGGCGCCTACAAGGTCAATGGCGTGCGCTACTACTCATGGGGAGGCACAAGCCCGCTGACCAATATGCTCGACGTCTCTGACCTGATCACTGGCGCAGCCTCGCTGACCTTCAATGGCGAAGCCAACGATGGCTTGGTCGGACGCTGCAGTTCGCACATGGGCATGGTTATCCGTGATAACTATCGAATGAACCATCTGGATGAGGTCAATCAGTTTCTGGGCCTCACCAGCCTGTTCGAGACCGACCCGGTCACCGTTTATCGACAACAGGCGAACCGGCTAAAAAACGCCGGCTTGTGAGACAGTCCGCGCGATCACTAAAGGTGTGATCGCGCGGCGACCAGACCAGGTAACAGAGTTAACCCATGAAATTGATCATTTATCTGCCACTACTGGCTGGCGCACTGCTGCTCGGTTGGCAGTTGCTGGCCGAAGATCCCCTTATTGCCAGCGACAAAACACTGACAACAGCGGCGTCCACAGCGACCACTGCGCCGCTGCCGCAAGGCTTGATAACAGAGTCCAACAAGAGCGCAGCCCAGCCAATGCCCAGCTCCCTGCGCGGCACCGAGGTTGACGGCCAATTACAGGTCGATGCACACGGCAACCTGGTCATCAGCGACCAGCTGCGCCATCTATTTGATTACTACTTAAGCGCCGCTGGCGAAGAACGACCCGAGCAGACAAAAGGGCGCGTGCGTCAGCAACTGACTCGGCAACTGGACGAGCCGGCACGCAGTCAGGCACTGGCCATCTTCCAGCAGTATCTGGACTATTTGCATGCGGTCGCAGTATTGGAGCAGGACTTCCCGGTACTTGATGACCTCAACGCACTTTGGGCCCGCGAAGAAGCCGTTCAGCGTCTGCGCGCCAGCCTGTTCAGCGCTGAAGTACATCGCGCTTTTTTTGCCAGTGAAGAGGTGTACAACCGCTTCACGCTTGAACGGCTGGCGATAAATCGCAACCCGGATCTCACCCCATCGCAACGCGCCGACGACATTGAGGCGCTGCGGGAAAACCTGCCGAGCGAGATGCAGCAACTCCTGGTGCCGCAACTGCACCAGGAATTACGTCGGCAAACCCAAGCACTGAACGCAGGCAATGCCGACCCGCAAGCGCTGCGCGAACTAAGGCTCAACCTGGTGGGCACCGAGGCTACCGCTCGGCTTGAGACCCTGGACCAGCAACGTGCCGACTGGCAGCAACGAGTCGAACGCTTCAACCGCGAGCGCACCAGTATCCTGCAGCAACCCGGCCTGGCAGAGCAGGACAAGCAAGCCGCTATCGAAGCACTGCTGCAGCAAGGCTTTGCGCCCAACGAGCGGCTACGCCTATCGGGCCAGGGTAAAGGTTAGAGTCTGCGCACGTTAGCTGCCATACTCGGAGCTCAATACGCCCGAACCAGGAGGCAGCCATGCGCGCCGACGAGTTTCTTAAAAAGCACGGTCTGGATCAGGAAGAAGACAAGGATATCAGTCTGCGAGGTCAAGCCCTCGAGCGAGCGCTACACCCCGGTCGCCCGCACGCCGGGACGCCCCACGACTGGGAGGACTGGGAACGCTATCAGGCCGAAGAAAAAGCTAAAGCCGCACAGAGCAAAGCAGAGCTCAACAAGAAAGCAGATGACTAACGCCGCCAGATACGGGCTGATGCTACTGGGCGTGCTACTGCCATTGAGCACTCAGGCCAAGCCCGCTTATGCGCCAGAGGATATACTCGGCTGGTCAGCCAAGACCTTTGCGAAACCAACGCACTATGCGCTGGACACCAGCGCTTCCCCGCTAAGGTTACAGGCCGATTGCCGCAACGGCGAAGCCAGCGCGCTGTTTATCGAGCACCCCGTAGACCTGCGTGAAACACCGATTCTTAGCTGGTCATGGGCGGTGAGCGGCGTGTATTCAGGCCTGGATGAAACCAGCAAAGCCGGGGACGACTACCCGGTTCGCGTGTACGTAGTTAAAGATGGCGGGCTACTGCCGTGGCGCACATTCGCCGTGAACTACGTGTGGTCCAGCAGCCAACCGCAAGGCAGCCACTGGTCCAATGCGTTTACCGCAAACGCGCAGATGCTGGCGGTCCGCAGTGGCGCACCAGAGCATCCCGGGGAGCTGGTGTCTGAGCAGCGTAATGTGCGCGAAGACTTCAAGCGACTGCACGGCCAAGACCTGCAGCAAGTTGATGGTATTGCCTTGATGACCGACTGCGATAACGCCGGCCAGCCGGTTACCGGCTGGTACGGCGCCATTGAGTGGTTACCCGCTACTTCTGCACCCAGCCGCCATTAACCTGAATGTACTGACCTGACGGCGTGCGCTCGATCGCCTTCTGCCCGGCGATGGTTTCCACATCGCTGAGCGAAATCCCATTGCTCTTGGCCACGCGCTGGTACTCTTCCTTACGCGCAGCATTGATCTGCCGCGCCACTTCAGCGGCATTGCCACCACTGCTTACTACGCCCAGATACCCATTGGGCTGCTCACCAAGCTGACCGGCCTGCTTGGCTGCCGGCAAAGCTGTCATGGCTTCATTCAAGCTCAAGGCCCATGCTGCGCTGCTACCCAAGAAAAATAGCATGCACAATGTAAAAAGCGTTTTCTTGCCCATCGTCATAGTCCCTCTGCCAATGCGTGCTTAAAACAGCCCGCTGGATTCGTTGAACACTTCGTCCAATTGTTTATCTACCTTGATGTAAATCTCATGCTCGATCTTTACGTTCAGGTTGATATTAATTGGCTCGCTAGGAGCGGCCAGCTGCACCGTGGGACCCGCACAGGCCACCAACAGCAAACTCGACGCTCCAATCAACAACCCTCGCCAATGCATAGCTACTCCTTGTTGGGCTGCAGACGCTGCTTGAGCAGACGCTCCTGTACCCGTTGCTCGATGATATCGCTAACCTGACTGCTGAGCTGCAGACTGGTCAGCAGCGCCGGGATATTTTCCTCAAGATTTACGTTGAGGTTCACCTGACGCCCCTGCTGAAAATTCGGGTTACTGCCCTGTAGATTCAAGCCTAACTGCAGGGTGCCGTCCTCGGCATAATCCACCTGACTGCTAAGCACAGTGTAGTGAAAGTTATCCAGCGCTCCCGCCAACTGCCGCATACCGGCATTACTTTGCGCCAAACGCTGCAGCTTGTCGGACTGATAACGCAGCACACCACCTGGCTCGCGTGCAGCTACCGCACCCGCATCAATCATCAGCTCGCCGTCGCGCAACACCGCCGGCAAACGGCCATCCAGTGTGCCACGGCCGCTTAAACCCTCTGTAGGGTAGACTGCAAACAGGGTGTCCAGTTCAAGCCCCCGGATATCAAATGCCAGCCGTTGCTCTGGCGCCGCGAAATCCAACTCGCCTGGCTCGGCATTGACTTGCCCACCGAGCAGCTGCAACTGCAGCTGGTTGAGCTGCAAGCGCCCACTCATAGGATAGTCGACCTGCGCCGAGTAGCTCCCACCGGCCGTCAAAGGCCCCATTTCCAGTCCCGGATTCAGGCTCTCAAGAGTCAATGCAGAGGTGCTTAACTGCACCGCACCGCCTTGCATTTTGAACGCGACCGGCATGGTCAACCCACTGAAGGCGCTGCGATCATAAATACCCTTGACGCCCGACAAGCCGATTTCGCCCTGCACGCTGCTCCCGGAAATACTGCCGGACGCACTCAGCGATGCGTTGAGCTGACCACTGGACAGGCTCAGCAGCGGCGGCCACGCTACCAGCGTCTCAGCCAAGGGGTTGGCCGCGCGGAAGAATATCGGTTGCAGCGTAGCTTTGGCTTGCCAAGGGGTTGTCGCCGGCAGCTTGAAGTCAGTGTCCAGCGCGAGCTCGGCCGCATTGCGCACGCTACCCTGCCATGTCAGAGCGCCTTCGGTATAACGCCAATGCCCGTTGATACGCCAGGGCTGAAGCTTCAACTGGGGCTGGTGCAGTTGACCGATAATTCCGCTCAGCTGGCTTCCCACAGAGGGCCCGCTCGACTCCTGCCAATGCTGCGCGTAATTCAATTCTTTCAGCTGCATGCTCGCCTTGCGCAACCCAAGATCAGCCGCGCTCAACTGCAGCTCGGACCACGCCAAGGTGGTAGTGGATGCTGCTTGTAGCTGCACCCCTTGGCGATCCAGGGTGCCGCTCATCGGTGCCGCCAGATGCAGGTCACGCAGCCGCACATCCTGCTGTTGCCAACGGGCCAGCTGGAGATCAAGCACACTATCCAGCAGCTGTAACTGCCAATCCTGCTGCTGCGCCGATGGCAACAACAAGGCCATATCACCGGCCAATTGTGCATTCAGCCCCTTAGCACCTGACAGACCCAATACGCCGTGAAATGGCACCCTCTCCCCGGCCGCCAGCGCGATGCCAGACGCAGGAGACACCTGCAACTGCAGTTGCTCTGGCTGCAGGTCGCCGGGCAGCGCAAGGTTATCGGTCAACTGTAATCGTGCCAGCGTCAGTTGCGCATCACTCTGCAACACCTGCCAGCGGCCCTGATCTGCGCTTAGTGTTAGCACAAGCTCACCGCTCAGATCACCCCAGCCGGCCAGCGACAGGGGTTCTGGCAGAGCAAGCCGGGCGTCCAAAGCAACGCGACCGGCCAGCCAATCGACCCAGTCGACAGGCGCTTGCAAGGCGTGCATATCCCAATCCAGTGCGAGCTGTGCGCCCGGCGGGAACTGGCTGACGGGCAGACTGCCGAGCGTTACCCAATTGCCGAGATACTCATACAGCCCTGTGGTCTCTGGCCAGTCAGGTACCTGCAGGCTACCGCGCCACTGGTCACGCCCTAGCCAGTGTGACTCGATCTGCGCGACCACCTGCTGATTGATCAGCAGATCGCCCTGCAGCTGCAGCTGTTCGCCATCAGCCTGCACCTGCTGCTTTAACAGAAATAAATGCTCACCTGCCTGCAGCACAAGCTCGGCGCTGGCCTGCACTGGTTGTCCGCTAGCCAAATCTACCGCGGGGCGCTGCACCTGCAACGACCCGCCCAGCTCACAGAGTCCCGCTTGGCAAGGCAGTTCTACGCGCAGCACATCCACAGCAACCTGATCGGGTAACCAGTTGAGCAACTGCAGCCACAGCTCTGGGGCAGCCAGGCCGGTGCCCACCGCGCTAGCGCCAGCGGACGAGTCAGCGCGCGCTTTTAGGCTGAGTTGCAAGCTCGACACCTGCACCGCGCGCAACCGCGGACCATCTCGCCAACCTGGCACGAGATGCAGCTGTTCCACTGCCACCTGTCCTGTCGGTATAGCAAAGCTAATTTGCCCAAACTGCACGCCGCCGCGCTGCCAGCCAAGCTCTTGCCAACGCAGATCGTGCACGCCGGCATCGGTCAGCGCGCGCTGCGCCCAAAAGCAAGCGAGCGTCAGCGCCAACAGGGATAACAGCAGAAAAACGAATAGCACGCCGAGCGTTTTGCGCATGGCAGGTCTCATAACCGGGAGCAGATCACAGGTTAACACGCAAAAACGTCACCACGGTTGACCTGGCAAGGACAGTACCAACTATAATCCGTCCTCCCGGCTGTCGAGCGCCTCGATAAACCGTATAGAAAGGAACTACAGACAGGACGTCAAACGGAGAGCAATTTCCGGGCGTTCAGGCGTATTTTGTAGTCCGAACACTAAATCAAAGGAAAGAAAGTTTCATGAGTCCTATGAACTGGTACCTAGATGTTCTCAAGAACTATGCTGTCTTCCAAGGCCGCGCTCGCCGTAGCGAATTCTGGTATTTCACCCTGTTTCACTTCATTGCCATCGTAGTCCTCTCGGTTATCGACGGTGTGCTGGGAATAGCGTTGCTGTCCAGCATTTACGTTCTGGCTACGCTGATTCCGTCCTTGGCCGTTGCCGTGCGCCGCTTTCACGACACGGGTCGTAGTGGTTGGTGGGTATTGATTGCGCTGATCCCCTTTGTTGGCTCAATCATCTACCTGGTATTGATGTGCTTTGAAGGCGAGCCACAAGCAAACGCCTATGGCCCTAACCCCAAGGGTGAGACTGCAGGCCCCGTAGCCTCCTAAGTCTCAGGCCGGGCACGCAAACTAAGTGTCCGGCTGCCGTTTTCCTTGCGTATCCCCGCTGTAAGCCCCAGGCTATATTTCTCTTCAGCCACAACTTATTGCCATTATGTTCAGGTCTCGCCCGTTCAGCCGCCGCTACCCAGCGTTACTGCTTCTTGCCGTCGCATTGAGCGCCACACTCAGTTCCTGCCAAAGCATGCCGGAAGGCTTGTCCGTCACGGGCCCAGTGCGCTCCGCCGAGCGACTGGAAATACTGCGTGATCAGACCTATCAGAACGCGCAAGGCACCGATCTGGTAGACCAGGAAATATTCGATGAAGCGTTTCGTCTTATCGCTCAGGCGCGAAGATTGGTGGTTGTCGATATGTTCCTGTTCAACGCGTTCGCGGGTGAAGACAGCTACCGCCCGCTGTCCGACCAACTGACCAAGGCGTTAATCAGCGCCAAGCAACGTCATCCTGATATGCCGGTAGTCATGATTACCGACCCCTTCAATACTCTCTATGGCGGCCTGCGCGCACCCGAGCTGGAACAGCTGCGCGCTGCCGGCGTCGATGTTGTGCTCACCGACATAGACCGACTGCCTGCTTCAAACCCGGCCTGGACCGGTATCTGGCAATTGTGCTGCAGCTATCTAGGCAACAACACTGAGGGTGGCTGGTTACCTAACCCGGTCGGTCCGGGCAAAATTACCCTGCGCAGTTATCTGCATCTGGCCAACTTCCGCGCCAACCACCGCAAAACCCTGATCGTCGACAACGGCGACGACTGGCGCGCGCTGGTGACCTCGGCCAACCCCCACGACGCGAGTAGCCGCCACCACAACAGTGCCATTGTCTTCAGCGGCGCAGCGGCGCTGGATTTGTTGCAAACAGAGCGCGCCGCCGCACTGGTCTCGGGGTATACCGCAGCCGAAGACTGGCCAACCGCCCCCGATGCAGCCGGTAATCCAGATCTGCCACACATTCAGATACTGACCGAAGGCGCCATTGAGCGCTCACTGCTGGAACTGGTAGCGTCAGCGCAATCAGGCGACCAGCTGGACATGGAGATGTTCTATCTGTCCTCACGCCCGGTCATTGAGGCGCTGATCGACGCGCAAGCGCGCGGCGTGCAGGTGCGTGCCATTCTCGATGCCAACAGAGATGCCTTTGGTCGTGAGAAAAATGGTATCCCAAACCGGCAGGCTGCCTGGGACCTGCATGAGCAAGGCGTCGCCGTGCGCTGGTGCGCAACCACTGGCGAGCAGTGCCATCGTAAATGGATTCGGCTGGAGCGCAGCCAGGGGATAACCGAGGTGATCAGTGGGTCGGCCAACTTTACTCGCCGTAACCTGCATGATCTGAATCTGGAAACCAGCGTACGGCTTACTACCCAAGCTGATAACCCGGAGATAGTTGCCATGCGCGCGGGCTTTGAAAAGGCCTGGAGAAACAGCGATGGCGGCATTCACAGCCTGCCCTACAGCGCCTTTGCTGATAATAGCTATTGGCGTTACGGGCTCTATCGCTTTATGGAAGCCAGCGGCCTGTCTACCTTCTGACAGACCGCTGATCAGTCGTAAGCTAGCTCAGCTCAGCAAAGCAGTCAGCGATGATATCCATACCCGCCTGCACTTCCACATCGGTGGCGGTCAGTGGCACCAGGATACGGATAACGTTGCCGTACTGTCCGCAGGACAAAAGAATCAATCCCTTCTCGCGAGCCTTGACCACCAACTGAGCGGTTAGCTCGGCGTGCGGGCCACCATCACTGGTAAAGAGTTCGCAGGCCACCATGGCGCCCAGCCCGCGTACGTCACCAATGCGCTTGTCGGTCGCGGCGATATCTCGCAAACGCCCACTGATCAGTTCGCCCAGGGTACGGCTGCGGGCCAGCAGATTCTCTTCTTCAAAGACCTCGAGTACCGCCAGTGCGGCGGCACAGGCCAACGGATTACCCGCATAGGTGCCGCCCAGGCCACCCGGTGCGATGGCATCCATTGCCTCGGCACGACCACAGACACCCGCTACCGGGAAGCCACCAGCAATGGATTTAGCGAAGGTAGTCAGATCTGCCACCACGCCCATTTGCTCCATCGCAAAAAAGCTGCCGGTACGTCCGGCGCCAGTTTGCACCTCATCTGCGACCAAAAGGATACCGTGCAGATCGCATAGCGCACGCAGCTTGGTCATGAATGCCTGACTGGCAACATAGAAACCACCTTCGCCCTGGACCGGCTCGATCACGATCGCGGCGATATCCTGCGGCTGGGCATCGTTCTTGAAAATACGCTCAATGCTCGCAATCGCGTCGTCATCGCTAACGCCATGCAGCGGGCAGGGAAACAGCGCGCGATAAACGCCGCCCGGCATCAACCCCATACCTGCCGAGTAGGGCGCCACCTTGCCGGTCATCGAGAGCGTCATCATGGTGCGGCCGTGGTAGGCGCCGGTGAAGGCAATCACGCCCGCCCGACCGGTCGCCGCGCGGGCAATCTTCACCGCATTTTCCAGCGCTTCCGATCCCGTGGTCACCAATAGCGTCTTCTTCACGAAGTCGCCGGGCACCAGCTCGTTAAGCTTCTCGCACAGTTCGATGTAGGGCTCATACGCCAGCACCTGAAAGCAGGTATGCGTGAATTGCTCCATCTGTCGCTTCACCGCATCCATGATCTTGGGGTGACGGTGCCCGGTATTCAACACGGCTATGCCACCGGCAAAATCGATATACTGCCGGCCTTCCACATCCCACACAGTGGCGTTTTCGGCCCGTTGAACAACCAACGGATGAATCTGGCTCACTCCGCGGGCAACTGCAGCATTGCGTCTCTGCATCAAGGACTCATTCGTCTTGCTCATAACTGCCTCGCACTCATAAATGGGAGTCAGGCTCCCGTGAAGTCGAAACTAGAGCGGCTCAGATGCCGCCCAGACACAAATACTTGATCTCAACGTATTCCTCGATGCCGTACTTGGAGCCCTCACGGCCGAGACCGGATGACTTCATGCCGCCAAAGGGCGCTACCTCGGTAGAGATCAGCCCGGTATTGATGCCCACCATGCCGTACTCCAGTCGCTCCGCCACACGGAATACCCGGCTCAGATCGCGCGCATAGAAGTAAGCAGCGAGGCCAAACTCGGTATCGTTGGCCTGACGTACCACGTCCGCTTCATCGCTGAAGCGGAACAACGGCGCCAGCGGGCCGAAGGTTTCCTCACGGGCAACCAGCATGCTGCTGTCGACGTTGGTGATAATGGTCGGTTCAAAAAAGTTGCCGCCCAGCGCATGCGGCTTACCACCGGCCAGGATCTCAGCGCCCTTGCCAATAGCGTCAGCCAGATGCCGCTGCACCTTGTCTACCGCATTACCATCAATCAGGGGCCCGGTGGTCACACCAGCCTCGCTACCATTACCCACTTTGAGCTGAGCAACTGCAGCCGCCAACTTCTCAGCAAAAGCATCGTAGACCGAATCCTGCACATAGATGCGATTGGCACAGACGCAGGTCTGACCGGCATTGCGGTACTTTGAAATCATCGCGCCTTCAACGGCGGCGTCCAGGTCAGCATCATCAAAGACGATAAAGGGCGCGTTACCACCCAACTCCAGCGATAGTTTTTTCAGGCTGGGTGCACACTGCTCCATCAGCTTGATGCCCACGCCGGTCGAGCCGGTAAACGACAGTTTGCGCACAATAGGGTTGCTGCACAGCTCACCGCCCACGTCGCGTGAGGCGTCTACATCGGCGGTAATGACACTGAACAGGCCGGCAGGCAGGCCAGCCTGTTCAGCCAGCAAAGCCAATGCCAGCGCAGAGAAAGGCGTCTGCGGTGCCGGCTTCAGCACCATAGCGCAGCCAGCTGCCAGCGCCGGGCCGGCCTTACGAGTAATCATTGCAGCAGGGAAGTTCCAGGGCGTAATCGCAGCAGTGACACCAACCGGCTCTTTTTGCACGAGAATGCGCTTGTCCGCCTGATGGCCTGGGATGACATCGCCATAGATGCGCTTGGCTTCTTCACCAAACCACTCCAGAAAAGAGGCAGCATAGGCGACTTCACCTCGGGCTTCGGTCAGCGGTTTGCCCTGCTCAGCGGTCATGATGCGCGCCAGATCCTCTTGATGCTGCAGCATCAGCTCGAACCATTTGCGCAGCACCTGCGCGCGTTCTTTGGCCGTGCGCTCACGCCAAGCCTGTTGCGCCTGCTGCGCGGCTTCAATAGCGCGTCGCGTCTCCGCCGCCCCCATATTCGGCACACTGCCCAAACGCTCGCCATTGGCCGGATTGAATATCTCGGTTCGAGCACCGCTGTCGGCCTCGCACCAGCTACCATTAACAAAGGCTTGTTGGCGAAAAAGCTCGGGGCAGTGTAGTTCCATTTAATAAGTCCTCATCTAGAGCGAAAATCGAGCATGCGTAACGCATTTAAAACATCGATGTTTGAAATTTCAAACATGCTATGCGCAGCGCTGCGATCAGGCAATACCCCGGATGAGAAAAAACAGCGAGAAGGGAATAAAGCAATACAGAAGGATACGGTCAGGTGAACGGCCTGCAAGAAAGCAGGCCGAGAACACCAGGATCAGGCCGCCGTTTCGCCCTCGAAGAGCTCGGTAGGCGTACTTTGACCGTCCTCCAACAGACCTGCCACACGCTGCAAACTGGCCAACAACATAAGTTGCTCCCAATCAGCGAGTTTGCCAAAACGATCAAGGAAAGGCGACGGCAGCAGTGCAGGCTCAGCCTGAATCACAGCCACGCCTTTTTCACTGAGTGCCAAGTGGACTTTGCGCTTGTCACTTTTACTACGAATACGCTGCAGCAACTCGCGATTTTCCAGCCGGTCGATGATGGTGCTCAAGGTCGCTTGCGACACGCTGACCTGTTTAGCCAAGTCACCCAGAGTACTTTCACCCATCGCCTTGATACTGTGCAGGATCAACAGCTGAATAGGTGTTAGCCCGCTGTGGCGACCAAGTCGTTTGGCGTGAATCTCACTGGCTCGCTGTAAACGGCGCAGCGCCAGATATAAATCGTGCATCATGTGCATAAAAAACTCCCGGCCAGCGCCGTAAAAACAGGCAGCATTTTGACACAAAGCCTAAATATTACAGTAGTAACTAGATGCATTTTCTGCAAAGCCGCTGCACGCCGCTTTAGCGGCAATTAAAGACAAAAAAGCATCGCAATATCGTAGATTATTACACGTATTTTATTTTTACTTCAAAGTAATTATCTTGCCAGTGAAAATTCTTTACTGGTTGTTGCGCATTTTTCTAAAGAATTAACCATGCGGTATGCGCGGTCTTTCCCGCTACTGACACAAGCAACACACTGCTAGACTGCAGCCACAGAACATCGCTTCGCTCCTACAATCGCCTTAACCAAAAGCGAAATCACATGACCCATCGCACCGCCACCGTCGCCGCTATTCTGGCCACGCTCGCCGGCCACGTCAGCGCTGCTGAGAGCAGCCTGAAGCTACCCACCCAGACCATACTTGGCACAGATCCAGCGGCAGCCAACGACCGATTGCCGTCCGCCAGCAGTCATATCGACAGCGATCAGATTAGCCCTTACAGCCTGGGTGCCAATCTCTCCGAGTCGCTGCAACGCTCGCCTGGCATACTCGCGCTGAATCGTCAGAACTACGCGCAAGACGTGCAGATATCCTCTCGCGGCTTCGGCGCGCGCGCCCAGTTCGGCGTGCGTGGCGTGCGCTTGATTCAGGATGGCATTCCGCTGACCATGCCGGACGGCCAAGGCCAGCCAGCGCTCTTTGACCTCGACGGCATGCAATACTTCGATGTGCTGCGTGGTCCGCTGAGCGCCCTTTATGGCAATGCGTCAGGCGGAATCATTCAGGGCTTCACCGAGGCAGCTCCGCTACATCCAACACTCGACAGCCGCAGCGCCATTGGTAGCGACAACCTCTGGCGTTCACGCTTGAAGTACGGCGGCCAGCATGGCGACCTCAGCATCAACGCCAACGTGTCCCGACTGGAAACCGATGGCTATCGCGATCACAGTAAAGCGCAGCGCGACATGGCCAATTTGCGCCTGGGCTGGGACATCGACGATGCCTCCAGTCTGACGCTGCTGCTCAATAGTCTTGATCAGCCTGAGACACAGGACCCGTTAGGGCTTACAGAAGAATCTTTGAAAGAAGATCGACGTCAGCCTGGAGGAGCCGCAGTAGCGTTCGATACACGAAAATCCGTCCAGCACGAGCAGATTGGCCTCAATTATCAGCGGCGCCTAACCAATGACGACCAACTTACAGTGATGATTTACGGCGGCCAAAGGGATGTACAACAGTACCTTGGGTTCACCGGCGGAGGGTCGTCGCAGGGAGGTGGCGTAATCGAACTAGACCGAAAGTTCGGCGGTGGTGAGCTGGGGTGGCAACGTCAGACCGAATTGTTCAACCTGCCAGTAGAGCTGGCCGCAGGTCTGACTTACGGCTACCAAGGAGAGGGTCGCAAGGGCTTCGCCAACAACGGCGACGACAAGGGCGATCTTAAACGTGACGAGTTCAACCGGGTCGACAGCAAAGAAGCCTATCTGATCAGCACTTGGGCGTTGACCAACCAATGGAGCCTAACCGCTGGCTTTAGACACAGCCGGGTAGAGTTTGAGTCTGAAGACGATTTCCTCAGCGATGGGAGTGATGACAGCGGTAGCGTTGATTACCAACAAACCACACCAGCGCTGGGCATCAGCTATCAATGGAGCCCAGCTCTCACTTTATATGCTGCGGCCGGACAAGGCTTTGAAACGCCGACCTTCCAGGAACTCGCCTACCGCCCTAGCGGAAGCGGTTTGAATTTCGACCTGCAGCCCAGCGAGTCGCGCAATGCCGAGGCCGGTTTAAAATTTCGCCACGGCAATACCCGATTAGATGCCGCGGTATTTTATACACGTGTCGAAGATGAAATCGTCACTGGCGCGCTCCAAGACAACGTAGGCCGCTCTACTTATGCAAACGCGGGACAGTCAAACCGACAAGGCTTGGAATTCGCCTTAGAACAACGCCTTGCCTACGGTTTTAATGCTTATTTAGCGTACACCTACCTGGAAGCTAAGTTCGACGAGTATATCCATAGCGATGGTCAAGATTATTCCGGTAATTACCTGCCCGGCGTACCGCGCCACAGCCTTTACGCCGAGCTGGAGTGGGCACCATCAAACGGCTTTAGCACCGCATTGGAAGCGCAAAGCCTGAGCCAGCGTTACGCCACCGATGACAACCAGTCCAAAGCGCCTGGCTATGCCGTTTTCAACTGGCGCGCCGGCTACCGACAGGAACTGGGCAGTTGGGCCCTGGAGCCTTTTGCGCGCATCGACAACCTGGCCGACAAGCAGTACATAGGCTCACTGATCGTCAACGGGGCAGTGTCTCGTTACTACGAGCCAGCACCGGAGCGGAACTGGTTGGTGGGCGTTGGTTTGCAGTATCGCTGGGACTGATCGTCCCGCGATACCGACCCTTGTTTCAATCAAGGCTCCGCAATCGGCCAGGTACCGCGCAACATCGAGCGGCGCCTGGCAGCAGGTCTGGTTAGCCGGATGCGCTTCCCTTGCGTCCGCTGCCCACCCAAAAAGGGCTAATCGGCCCGACGGGGCAACGTATCCTGCTCCAGCCCCGCCTGATCCACCGCCACTGCAGCAAAAGCGCCGCGCCGCCAGGCGAGTACCACAAACACCAAGGCGGCAATAGCCATCATCATGGGCAAAGCATGAGTATTGAGCCACTGACTGGCCGCGCCAGTAGCGACTGGCCCGAGCAGGCAGCCTAGCCCCCAGAGCATGGCGATATGGGCGTTGGCGCGCACCAGAGCATCGTCACGAAAGCGCTGACCCACCAGAATTATCGATAAGGTATACAGACCACCAGCGCTCGACCCAAAGAGCACCAGCACCGGCCAGATCAACACTGTATGCAGCACAAAAGGCATTGCCAGGCTACTCAGCAGCAAGATCACACCACAGAATTTAAACAGCGCCGTGCGCGAGAACTTATCAGCCAACCAGCCAATCGGCACCTGCAATATGGCATCACCCACGACCACAGTACTGACCATTATCAGCGCCAGCTGCTGGGCGAATCCCTCGCGAATCAAATAGACCGGCAGCAGCGTTAGCGTCATGGTTTCAAAGCCAGCGAACAACACCATGGCCCAGGCAATCGCTGGCATGCTGCGAACAAACTGACGAAGGCCACGTCCGGCGCCAGCGGCGGCATCAACCACCGGGGCACCAGATACGCAGAACAGCAGGCCGACGCCGCCAACCAGCAACGCTGTCGCCAGCCAGAAACCGCCATCACCTTCAGTACCGATAAAACCAAGCAGCAGCGGACCGCACAATTGACTAAGCGCGAACGCGCTGCCGTATACCGCAACCAGCCGTCCACGCAGACGATCGACTACCAATTGATTGATCCAGCTTTCGCCGATCACGAAGGTGACGGTCAATGAGATACCCAGCACCAGACGCAACAACAGCCAGACCGCATAGCTCGGCCAAACCGCCAGCAGCACGACAGAGACCGCACTGCAGGCCATAACCAGGCGCAGGGCATTCTCCGAGCCGAGTTGCCCCGCCAGCCGTCCGGTGAGTTTCGCGCCCAACACAATACCGACTGCCGGCATACCCGCCATAACACCAATGGCAAAGGTGCTGTAACCCCATTCGTGCAGACGCAAGGAAACCAGCGGCAAGGTAACGCCAAGCGCCAGCCCGACAATTACCACTGCCGCCGTTACGATGCCGTAGGCCTTCCAATTCATAAATGAGTCCGAAAAAAACAAAAAACGACGGCCAGCCGCACACCCAAGAGCAAAAACTGACCGCCGCATCTAGCTTCTAGCTTCTAGCTTGCGACTTGTAGCTTGTGGCTTGTGGCTCGAGATTTGCCGCTTGCCGCTACTTAAAGCTTGATCCAGGTCGACTTCAGCTCGGTGTACTTATCAAAGGCGTGCAGCGACTTGTCGCGGCCGTTACCCGACTGTTTGAAACCACCGAAGGGCGCCGTCATGTCGCCGCCATCGTACTGATTGACCCATACGCTGCCGGCACGCAATGCCCGGGCGGCGCGATGCGCCTTGGAAAGATCCGCCGTCCAGACCGCTGCCGCCAGACCATAGATGGTGTCGTTGGCAATACTCATCGCCTCATCAAAGTCAGTGAAGCTAATCACCGACAGTACCGGCCCAAAGATTTCTTCGCGGGCGATGCGCATACTGTTTTTTACATCGGCAAAAATAGTCGGCTCAACAAACAGACCGCCGGTTTCTTCCATCACCCGGTTGCCGCCCATAACCAGTTTGGCGCCGTCCTCGCGACCGGCTTCGATATAGCGCAGCACGGTCTCGATTTGGGTCGTGTCCACCAAGGCGCCAACAGCGGTATTGGGGTCCAGCGGATGGCCCGGTGCCCAGTTGGCTTTCAGCGCAGCAGCGACCTTCTCGACAAAGGCATCCTTGATTGACGCCTCTACCAGCAAACGCGAACCGGCGGTACAGACTTCGCCCTGATTAAAGGCAATTGCGCTGGCAGCGGCCTCTGCTGCGGCATCCAGGTCCGGCGCGTCAGCGAAGACCACATTCGGGCTCTTGCCACCGGCCTCCAGCCAAACGCGCTTCATGTTGGATTCACCGGCGTAAATCATCAGCTGCTTGGCCACGCGCGTTGAGCCGGTAAAGACGATGGTATCAACATCCATATGCAGCGCCAGCGCCTTGCCCACGGTATGACCATAGCCCGGCAAGACGTTAAGCACGCCTGCCGGAATACCGGCTTCGAGCGCCAGCGCGGCGATACGGATGGCCGTCAGCGGGGATTTCTCGGAGGGCTTGAGTATCACCGAGTTGCCAGTGGCCAAGGCCGGGCCGAGTTTCCAGCTCGCCATCAGCAGCGGAAAATTCCAGGGCACAATAGCCGCCACCACGCCGATCGGCTCGCGGGTAATCAAGCCCAGCTCATCGTGCGCAGTGGGTGCAACTTCGTCATATACCTTATCGATCGCCTCAGCGGACCAACGAATCGAGTTAGCCGCGCCGGGAATGTCCACGGTCGTCGAGTCACCAATCGGCTTGCCCATATCGAGGGTTTCCAGCAGCGCCAGCTCTTCACAGTGCTGGTCGAGCAGATTGGCAAAACGCTGCATCACCCTCTTGCGCTTGGCTGGCGCCTGACGCGACCAGACACCGCTGTCAAACACGGCACGGGCGTTGGCGACAGCCTGATCGGCGTCGGCCTGATCACAACTGGCAACCTGCGCCAACACGCGGCCATCGATCGGCGATACACACTCAAACGTCTCGCCGCTGGCGGCGCCTTGATACTGGCCGGCAACAAACGCCTGCCCCTGAATCTGCAGGGCGGCAGCGCGCTGCTCCCAATCCTGACGGCTTAAAGATGCTGACATGACAGTGACCTCTGTGAAGAACACCACACTTGGGTGTCCGAAAAAATGGACGGGCAATGTCGGCCACAGTAATAAGGCACGATTTAAAATTCAATATATTTGACACGAAACCCATCAGATACCGGCCAATTTCTTTTAATACCCCCTTTTTCGTTTGTTATTTTTGACATAGACTTTGCCCAAGTTACGACTTACATCGCCACCAAAGGCTGCCCGCACCCACCATGTCCAACGGCACCCGCCAGGAAGGTCACATGAACAGCATGCAACAACCCCCGTCTGCCCAGCAGGATCTCAGTCTCGATCCGTTCTGGATGCCTTTTACCGCCAATAGACAGTTCAAGGCACGTCCGCGTCTGCTGACCAGCGCCGAGGGCATGTTCTATACCGACGTGGAAGGCCGTCAGGTAATCGATGGCACATCTGGCCTCTGGTGCTGCAACGCTGGCCATGGCCGTCGCGAGATCGCTGAGGCGGTGAGCAAACAAATCCATACCATGGACTATGCTCCCACTTTCCAGATGGGCCATCCGCTGCCATTCCAACTGGCCGAACGACTGGTCGAGCTGGCACCTGCTGGCCTGGATCGGGTGTTCTACACCAACTCCGGATCAGAGTCGGTCGATACCGCGCTAAAAATTGCCCTCGCCTACCAACGCGCTATTGGCCAAGGCACCCGTACCCGCCTGATCGGCCGTGAGCTGGGCTACCACGGCGTTGGCTTCGGCGGCATTTCAGTCGGCGGCATGGTCAATAACCGCAAGGCTTTCGGCGCATTGATACCCGGTGTCGATCACCTGCCGCACACCCTGGACCTGGAACGCAACGCCTTCACCCAAGGGCTACCGCAGTTTGGCATGGAGCGCGCGGATGCACTCGAAGCGCTGGTTACCTTGCACGGCGCAGAAAATATCGCCGCGGTAATCGTCGAGCCGATGTCAGGCTCTGCCGGGGTGATATTGCCACCCAAGGGCTACCTGAAGCGGCTGCGTGAGATCACTACCAAACATGGCATCCTGCTGATTTTTGACGAAGTGATCACCGGCTATGGCCGTGTCGGCGCACCCTTTGCTGCGCAGCGCTGGGATGTCACGCCCGACATCATGACTACTGCCAAGGGTCTGACCAACGGCGCCATCCCCATGGGTGCGGTCTTTGTCAGCAATGCCATTCACGACGCCTTCATGCAGGGCCCGCCGGGTGCCATTGAGTTTTTCCACGGCTACACCTACTCCGGTCACCCAGTCGCCGCTGCGGCGGCAATGGCAACGCTGGACATCTACGCCCGTGACGGTCTGTTGACCCGCGCTGCCGAACTGGAGAGCTACTGGGCCGAATTGCTCCATGGCCTCAAAGACCTGCCCAACGTGATCGATATTCGTAATACCGGTCTGGTCGGCGCCATCCACTTGTCAAGCCGCGAGGGTGCGCCGGGTGCGCGTGGTTATGAAGTATTCGATAGCTGCTTCTGGCACGGCGCAATGATTCGCTGCACCGGTGACATTCTGGCCATGTCACCGCCGCTGATCGCAGAAAAGCAGGATCTGGACCGTCTGATCGAGATTGTCAGCAAGGTCATCAAGCAGACCGCCTGACCCCTTATTCCCCTTATTTAATCGCCCGGCTAACGGCCGGGCATTCACTTACAACTTCTGGTGACTTTCAATGACACTGCAATTGACCCATTACATCAACGGCCAGCGCAGCGCTGCCAGCGCGCGCACCCAGGCCACCTTTGACCCCGCTACCGGGCAACAACGCGGCGAAGTCTCGCTTGCCAGCGCCAGCGAAGTAGAACACGCCATTGCCAATGCCAAGGCGGCCTTCCCCGCCTGGGCTGCTACCACGCCGCTAAACCGCGCGCGCGTGCTGTTCAAATACAAGGCTCTGCTCGAAGCCCACGCCGACGAGCTGGCCGAACTGATCACCCGCGAGCACGGCAAGGTATTCGATGACGCCAAGGGCGAGCTCACGCGCGGCATCGAAGTGGTCGAGTTTGCCTGTGGCATCCCGCACCTGCTCAAAGGTGAACACAGCGAACAGGTTGGTGGTGGCGTCGATGCATGGTCACTGAACCAGGCGCTCGGTGTGGTTGCCGGTATTGCGCCGTTCAACTTTCCGGCTATGGTCCCCATGTGGATGTTCCCCATCGCCATCGCCTGCGGCAACACCTTCATCATGAAGCCGTCCGAGAAAGACCCGAGCGTCCCTATGCGTCTGGCCGAGCTACTGACCGAAGCGGGACTGCCGAACGGCGTATTCAACGTGGTCAACGGTGACAAGGAAGCGGTCGACGTACTGCTGACGCACCCCGACGTACAAGCCGTCAGCTTCGTTGGCTCCACGCCAATCGCTGAATACATTTATGCCACTGGCTGTGCCCATGGCAAGCGCGTACAAGCACTGGGCGGCGCCAAGAACCATATGGTGGTCATGCCCGATGCGGACATCAACCAGACAGTAAACGCACTCATGGGTGCCGCCTACGGTAGCGCCGGCGAGCGTTGCATGGCCATCTCCGTCGCGGTCGCGGTCGGTGATGTCGGCGACAAGCTGATTGCCGCGCTGGAGCCCAAGATCAGAGAGCTGAAAATCGGCAACGGTATGGATGCCGGTATGGAAATGGGTCCGCTGGTATCTGCCGCGCACCGCGACAAGGTCAAGGGCTATGTCGACCAAGGTGTCGCCGAAGGCGCAAAATTGGTGGTTGATGGTCGCGATGCAGTGGTCGCAGGTCACGAGCAGGGCTACTTCATCGGTGGCTGCCTGTTCGACAATGTCACCGCCGACATGGTGATCTACCAGGAAGAGATTTTTGGCCCGGTTCTGTGCGTTGTCCGCGTACCCGATTACGCCAGCGCAGTAAAACTGATCAACGACCACGAGTTTGGCAACGGCACCGCCATCTTCACCCGTGACGGTGACTGCGCTCGCCAGTTCTGCAATGAAATTCAGGTAGGCATGGTCGGCGTCAATGTGCCGATCCCGGTTCCTATGGCCTTCCACAGCTTCGGCGGCTGGAAGCGCTCACTGTTTGGTCCTCTGCACATGCACGGCCCAGATGGCGTGCGCTTCTACACCAAGCGCAAAGCCATTACCTCACGCTGGCCAACCGGCATTCGCGCAGACGCCGAATTCGCCATGCCCACCATGAAGTAAATAAAACGCCCCGGCCATAGCGCCGGGGCTTTTCATTGCCAGACCGGAACCCGATAAATGACGATCAACAGCATCATCGATTTCGCCACCGCCGACACCACGGCAGAACACTACCGTCCAGATGCAGCCAAAGTACTCAAAGGCGACCCAGCGCAGAATGTGCGCAATCATTACAGCAGCCCGGACCAGCAGTTTTCTGCGGGCGTATGGGAATGTGAACCAGGGCAATGGCAGGTCAGTTACAGCGAGCACGAGTACTGTGAAATCCTTGCCGGCGAATCCATCCTGCATGACGATCAAGGCGGTAGCCGCACCGTGCGTACCGGTGATCGCTTCGTGATACCCGCCGGTTTTTCCGGTACCTGGGAGGCGGTGTCGCCGACCCGCAAGGTGTACGTCATTTTTGAACCAGCCAGCAGCGACAACGCATAGCAGCTGGCCATAGGCCGCAGTTGACGCCAAGGCTACAAGCTTCTAGCTTGAAAGGTGCGACTCGCTGCGGGATTGACCCTTGATACGCTCATTATTGTGCCTTTGCCTGACCGCGCTGCTGACGCTACAAAGTCAGCAGCTGATGGCAGCAGAACCCCCAGTGGAATTCGGTTTGGCCGACTTTCCGCCCTATTTCTATGTCGATGAACAAGGCGAGCCCGCAGGCGCGGTTCGCACCCTCGCCGACGCTTTGTTCGCCGAAGCAGGGCTAAGCTACCATCTGCGCGATTATCCACCAGCTAGGCTGTATAACCGCCTCAAGAGTGGCGATACGCAGATCACCATGGCTGCCAAAGACCACCCTGAGTTCAGCGCATTCGCCTTGCAGGGCAAGCTCCCCTTGCTTAGCCTCAAACTCAACGTCTATCGGCACGTGGAAGCTCCGCCGATCCGCAACCTGCGCGACCTGGCTGGCCATAGCGTGATACTGATCGGCGCCTATACCTATGGCGCACTCAGCCAAGCGCTGCAAGACCCACAGCTAGGGGTAACCCTGACGCGAGCAGCAACCCATCAGTCCGCACTGCAAATGCTGCTGCACCGCCGGGCTGAATACCTGATCAACTATTCAGACCCCATGACCCTGCCGATGCGGACCGTCCCGCAAGGGCAAATAGTGGTAGAACCCTTGTCCCGGATCGAAGTCTATCTCTTCGTATCCAAGGCAACAGCACAGGCAGAAGCACTGCGCGATCAACTAGACGACGCCCTACTGAGACTCAGAGAGAGCGGCGAGCTGCGGCGCATACTGGATGCTGCCCAATACGCCAACTAGCCCGCACGGAACCAGCAATTACAAAAACACTGTGGTCTGAACGTGACCAAGCAGTTACAGTTTTCGTCATCATTTGACATCAGAAAATCAAATATACCGTTCCGAACGCCGGAGACTGCCTGTTCATCTGTGCTCACCGCCCGATGCGACCGCTCCGATTCCGTTCAGCCCACCCGAGGCACAGGGACACAGTGAGGAGTCTTGCGTGATGTCGCGTTTACCGGTCATTGTCGGCTTTGGCGGATACAACGCCGCCGGCCGAAGCTCATCCCACCACGGTTTCCGCCGGATGGTGATCGAATCACTGCCCGCCGCCGAGCGCCAGCAGACGCTAGTAGGTCTGGCCGTGCTGATGAAGCTGGTCCGGGTTGAAAACGAGCAGTATCTGGACGCCGACGACCAGCCTATCAACGAGGCCGACATCGAACAACGCTTTGGTCAGCAGATACTCGACGGCACCCTGGTGCGCCGGATTGAAAAACGCCACCTGGATGTAGACGCCGCCCACTGGCAAAAGAACCTGACCATTACCGGCGAGGCAGGCAAGCCCTTCTCCTTTATCACCTTGAGCAAGCAGCTCCCCGAACCGCTGCCAAGCGACTGGGCGGTAGAAGCACTGAACGATACCGACGTCATGGTCACCGTTTATGACGGCTGCGACATCAAGGTCGACAGCTACCGCTCACTCCCGGTGAAATCCGCCGGCCAACTGCCCAGTGGCATGGAGCCGGGTGAACTCTATGCCTCGCGCTTCCATCCACGCGGTTTGCAACTGACCATAGTCGCTGCTACCGATGCCCTTCGCTCGGTGGGCATTGAGTGGCAAACCATCGCCGATGCAGTCGAGCCCGATCAAGTCGCGGTATTTGCCAGCAGCGCCATGAGCCAGCTGGATGAAAACAGTTTTGGCGGCTTGATGCAGTCGCGCCTCAAAGGCAATCGCGTCAGTGCCAAGCAGTTGGCTCTGGGACTCAACAGCATGCCTGCCGACTTCATCAACGCTTATATCCTTGGTAGCGTCGGTACCACGGGCGCGATTACCGGCGCCTGTGCCAGCTTCCTGTATAACCTGCAGAAAGGCAGTGACATGATCACCAGCGGCCGCGCCCGCGTGGTGCTGGTCGGCAATGGCGAGGCGCCTATTACTCAGGAGTGCATCGAGGGCTACGGCGCCATGGGCGCATTAGCCACCGAAGACGGTCTGCGCCAGGTAGGCGGTCAGGAAGAGGTCGACTTCCGTCGCGCCAGCCGCCCGTTTAGTGCCAACTGCGGGTTCACTCTGGCCGAGTCCGGCCAATTCTTTGTACTGATGGACGATGCGTTGGCCATAGAACTCGGCGCCGACATTCACGGCGCCGTGCCCGATGTCTTCATCAATGCCGACGGTTTCAAGAAGTCCATCTCGGCCCCTGGTCCGGGCAACTACCTGACCATGGCCAAAGCCGTGCACAGCGCCATGCAGATCGTCGGTCCGGACGCCGTCAAGGAACGCAGCTTTGTGCACGCACACGGCTCCAGCACCCCGGCCAACCGCACCACCGAGTCAGAAATTCTCGACCGCGTCGCCGATGCCTTTGGCATCAATAACTGGCCGGTTGCCGCAGCCAAGGCCTATGTCGGCCACTCGCTGGCCAGTGCCAGTGCCGACCAGTTGATGGCCACGCTCGGCAGCTTCCGCTATCAGATTATTCCCGGCATCAAGACCATCGATGCGGTTGCCGACGACGTGCATCAAACCCATCTGCAAATCAGCACCCAGGATGTCGATCGCCAGAGCAAGCCACTGGAAGTTGCCTTCATCAACTCCAAAGGTTTTGGTGGCAACAACGCCAGCGCCCTGGTGCTCGCGCCCAGCGTGGTAGAGCGCATGCTTGCCAAGCGCTATGGTGAAGCTGTGTTTGCCGATTACCGCGCCCGCCGGGAACAGACCCGCGCCAATGCCGCTGCCTACGAACAGCGTGCGCTCAAGGGCCAGCTCGATATCATCTATAACTTTGGCCAGGGCATGATCGACGAGCACGAGATTGTGATCAGCGATACGGACATTAGTATTCCGGGATTCAGTAAGAAATTGAGTTTCCGCAAGGATGAGCGGTTTAAGGATATGCTGGACTGAGGTTTAGTATTTGCGCTATCGGAGCCCTGGCCATTTTTGGCTGGGGCTTTTTTGTATCGCCTATCAACATCGGTCACAGCCTCACACAATGAGCTCAACCTTGTCTTGATAGAACGGCACGCATTTATTGAACATGGGAGCGCCTAGCCTGAGGAGCATAGCGACGAGTTCCGCAGGCGCGCTAAACACCGAGTAACGCACAGAAGCAGCAAGCCAGCTTGGCTGGGGACGCCCTTGCTGGCGAAAAACATGCGTGAAAACGACAGAAATATCTAACCACCCTCTCCAAAACAGGCTTTGACCTCGGATCGCGAGAAGCAAAAGACCAACTGGCTCATCAACTTACTCTGCTGATGAGCCAATCAAGCCAGCGTGCTCAAGCACCCTCTCAAGCCGCCTCATCCAACTTCGCCAACCAGACCGCCTGCTCAACCTCCGGCAACATACTCGCGGTAATGCTGTTGCGCGCCAGCGCAATCGCCTGCTCGCGCGTCATATCCAGCGCATCCCGCACGGCGACAAAGTTGGCCAGCATGTAACCGCCAAAATAGGCCGGGTCATCGGAGTTGATGGTGACTTTCACGCCCTGATCCAACAGTTGCAGAATGTTGTGGTCCTGCATCTGCGCAAAGACTTTCAGCTTGGTGTTGGAGAGCGGGCAGACGGTGAGTGGCGTCTGTTCGGCAATCAAGCGCTCGACCAGTACCGGATCTTCTACGCAACGTACGCCGTGGTCGATACGGATGACGCGCAGCAAATCCAGCGCCTGCCAGATGTAATCTGCGGGGCCTTCCTCGCCAGCGTGAGCCACCGCCTGCAAACCCTGTTCGCGCGCCATATCGAATACCCGTACAAAGCCCTCGGGCGGATTGCCGTGCTCGGCACTGTCGAGGCCTACGGCAACAAAGTGTTCGCGCAGGGGCAAGGCTTCCTGCAGAGTCGCGATGGCTTCATCCTCGCTCAGGTGGCGCAAGAAACTGAGAATAAGCCGCGAGCTGATGCCCAGCTGGGCCTGCCCGTCAGCCAGTGCCCGGCTAATCCCCTTGAGCTGGGTCGCGATGGCAATACCGCGCTCGGTGTGCGTCTGTGGATCAAAGAAGGGCTCGACATGCACCACGCCATCGGCTGCGCAGCGCTCAAGATAGGCCCAGGTCAGGTCGTAGAAATCCTGCTCGGTCTGTAGTACCCCCGCGCCCTGATAGTAGATATCCAGAAAGTCCTGCAGGTTGCTAAACTGGTAAGCCGCGCGCAGTGCCTCGACGTTGGCGTAGGGCAGTTGCACACCATTACGCTCGGCCAGCTGAAACAGCAGCTCGGGCTCCAGGCTGCCCTCAAGATGCAAGTGCAACTCGGCCTTGGGCAGTTGGCGTAGAAAGTCGTTATCGGCAAAGCTCATCGGCTGATTCCTGATCTAGTCTGTATAGCGCAGACGATAGGATACAGCGCGCCATGAGTCCATCCGCAAAATAACCTTAGACGGCACACCCGCAGAGTGCGCCGCCCTGAGTTAAGGCCTGACGCTTTACTTGCGCGCCTTGGCGGCAGCAATAAACGCCGCCATTTCAGCGTTCTTGGCCTCTTCGATCTTCTGCACGTTAGGGTTCTTGGCCAGCTCGGCCAGCAAGGCTTTGGCCTCAGGCAGATCAGCCAACAGGTCAACACCAAACAACTTGCCCGCCACCGCTGAGGCCAGATCAATGCTGAACAGGAACATAATGTCGGCAATGGTCATCTCACTGCCGGCAATATAAGGCGCAAACTTGGCGTGACGCTTGAGCGCGGCAATACCACCGAGCAAGTCGGCTTTGGCTTTATCCTTGACGGCCTGGTCGACCTTGCCACCAAAGAAGACTTCCATATAGCAACTGCGCGCGGGCAGCTCGATATACAGCTCGATCTCTTTCGTCAGCGCCCGTACATAGCCACGCTCGTAGGGATCGCTTGGCAACAGCGCCTTGCCGCCCTGGGTTTCTTCAATGTATTCCAGGATCACATTGGTTTCGTTAAGAAAGCCCTTGTCGGTCTCCAGCACCGGCACCTTGCCACGTGGACTGATGGCCAGGAAGGCTTCGTCCTGGCTGCCGTGCACGTGAACCATCTCGAAATCAGCACCCTTCTCCAGTAGCGCCAGCTTAACCATGTTGAAATAGTTACTGACGGCAAAGCCATGAAGCTTGATCATATTGTTTTTCTCCATTGTCCTGCGGGTATGAAATGCTGCACTCTTGTAACGCTGCACGGAAAGAATATCCAGCGCCATCATGACAATGAATGGGCTGCAAGAGATCACCCAGTGGTAAAAGCCGTTCGCGGCTTTACTAGCTAGACTGCAAGCTACTCCAACAAGAGGTAACGCCCCTATGCTGAAACCCGACGAAGTCGCCGACATCAACCTGCTTTGCCAATTCAACCTGGCCAATACGCTGGAGGGCTTGAAGATCCACAAGCACGAGGCCGATACGGCGCTGGTCGCCGCTGTTGAGCGACTCCACAAACAGGGGCTGGTAACCCAGCACGATGGCGGCTATCTGACCAGCCTGGGGCTGGACGCAGCGGAGCACGCCCAAGCGCTGCTTACCATTCTGCGCGCCGATCCAGCCTAAGCGAGGCAGCTGATGCCGCAGGCAGGTGTAATTCATCCACTGATTGACGAAGGCATTGATCGCAAGGCGCTGAATACGCTGCGCAAGCGCTTCACGGCACTCAATCAGACGCGCCTGCGGCGGGTGCTGCAAGCACTGCCAACGCGGCAGTACAACGTTCTGCAGCTGATACCGCTGTTGTTTGACGTCAACTATCACCTGCTGCCCGGCTTTGTCTCGCGTGAAACGCCCCATGGCCTGGCCGGCTATGAACCCGAGACGGCCGCGCTGCAAAGTGCCCAGGCACTGACTCGCAGCTATCAATACCGCCGTCACCCCGCCGGCTTTTTGCCGCAGATTATCGGCCTCTACCTGATGGGCAGTGGCGGTACCATTGGACAATCCGAACACAGCGACCTGGATATCTGGGTCTGCCATCAACCTGACCTGTCGGAAACGGCGCTAGCGGAGCTGACCAGCAAGTGTCAGCGGATTACCGACTGGGCGGCGACACAAGGCAGCGAAGCGCATTTCCACCTGATCAACCCAACCGAGTTCAGTAGCGGCGCGCGCAATAACGAACTCGCCGGAGAAGACTGCGGCAGCACTCAGCACTATCTGTTGCTCGACGAGTTCTACCGCACCGCCATCATGCTTGGCGGCCGTTACCCGCTCTGGTGGCTAGTCCCGGCATATGAAGAGCACCAATACGACAGCTACGCCGAGCAGCTGCTGAGCAAACGCTTTGTGCGTGGCCAGGACAGCCTGGACTTTGGCCATGTGGCCGGCGTTCCTGCTGGTGAGTTTGTCGGAGCTGGCCTCTGGCAGCTATACAAAGGGATCGACTCGCCCTACAAGTCAGTGCTCAAGTTGCTGCTGACCGAAGTGTATTCAAGCGAGCATCCGCAAGTGCGCTGCCTCAGCCTCGACTTCAAGGCCGCCATCTACAACGGCCAGCTCGATGCCGACGAGCTGGACCCCTACGTGATGCTCTATCGCCGCATTGAGCGCTACCTGTTGAACCGCAAAGAGCTGGAACGGCTAGAGCTGCTGCGCCGCTGTCTGTATATCAAAGCCAACGTGCGCCTGAGCAAACGCAGCGGTCTACTCGACTGGAAGCGTAACCTGATGGAAAAGCTGGTGCGCGAGTGGCAATGGGGCCCGCGCCAGCTACAGCAGATGGACAGCCGACAGGAGTGGCGCATTCGCGAGGTCAGCACTGAGCGGCGTCAACTGGTCAACGAGCTGACCCACAGCTACCGCCTGCTGTCGCATTTTGGCCGCAGCCATGGCGTGATCAATCAGGTTACCAGCCGCGACCTCTCCTTGCTCGGCCGCCGTCTCTACGCTGCCTTTGAGCGCAAGGCCGGCAAGATCGAGTTTATCAACCCCGGTATCAGCCCCGACCTCAGCGAAGACCTGCTGACACTGGCGCAAGCGCCAGCGACGGACTACAGCGAAGCTTACTGGAACCTGTACCAGGGCAGCCTATCCATCAACGAACTGGGCGACCACCCGCCACTCAAGCGCTCACGCCGGCTCATGGAGCTACTGGCCTGGGGACACCGCAACGGCATGATCGACAGCGCCACGCGCTTTGCGCTGTATCCCGGCGATAGCACGCTCAGCGAATTTGAACTGAGCAATTTGGTGCTCAGCCTGCAACAGCAATTTCCGCTGCCGCTGCCCGCCCTGACCGAAACGGCGTTGTCGCGTGCCAGCGAACCCTGCCATGTGCTACTGCTGGTCAACATCGGCCTCGACCCGCTACCGAGTAACAGCCAGCATAATTTGCACATGATCAGCAGTCACACCGACGCCCTGGGCTACTCCGGCATGCGTGACAACCTGATCCTCAGTATCGATCAAGTCTCGCTCAACAGCTGGAACGAAATGCTGGTAACCCACTACGAGGGCGAAGAAGCCTGCATGCAGGCGCTGTGCGACTATCTGAATCAGGGCCGCGAGCACAAACGCCTACCCGAGCTACAGGTGCGCTGTTTCTGCCGTAATCGTTCCAGCTCCATCGCGGAGCGCGTTGAAGGCCTGTTCCGCGATGCCGCTCAGCACCTGCTGGCTAACCCACCGGATCGTTTTTTGGTGCAGGTGCAGAACGGTTTCCGCCTGTTGGAGTGGCGCGACGAAC
The DNA here is from genome assembly GCF_014077575.1 of Pseudomonas sp. 5Ae-yellow. NCBI lineage: Bacteria > Pseudomonadati > Pseudomonadota > Gammaproteobacteria > Pseudomonadales > Pseudomonadaceae > Pseudomonas > Pseudomonas sp. 5Ae-yellow. The sequence continues at coordinate 116,649 of NZ_JACGWE010000010.1, forward strand.
AGATCAATATGATCGAGCTGGCCGATCGCCCAGCACTGCTGCGCAACCTGGGCCGCTCCCGGCCGCGTCACAGCAAGCTCGCACTGGATGCCTACGCCCTGCAGGGGCAAGACCTCGCGTTGATTCTGCAACACGAAAGACCTGGCCGCATACAGCTGTTCTATCGCATCAAAGCCAACTGGCAGGTCGAGGTGAGCTTGCTGGATGAAAGAGGCGCACTCTGGACTCACCAACAGAGCTACCGCGACGAGCAGACCATGCTGCTGCCGCTGCTACGCTTTCTAAACGGTATCCGGTTACGCCGGCAGGTAAAAGAGAGCCTGGAAAGCAGTATCTGGGAAGGCGAAGTGCAGCTCTATGCAATCCAGCCCGCACACGACGGCAACCCTCTGCGTCTGGAAGAAAAACCCTTGCCACGCGATGGCCTGAGCGCTGACTTCTACGCGGTGCAGGCTATCGCCGAGCCCTCAGGAAAGCAGGGCTTCAACGTCACCATCTTCTGTGATCATCGGGAATTTTCCGAGCTGGAACACGGAACGCGACTCTATGCCGAAGTCGCCAAACACATCCTCAGCCAACGCCAAAGTCGTGAAGCCTACCCCTGCTACATCACCGACCTGGACCTATCCGCCATCGATCCCGGCGAGCGCATGCAGACCGCACAATACCTGCGCTACCGACAGCAGCTGGAACGCGCCTTGAACCAGGCAATGGGCGCGCTACGCTAATAGGCTAAACTGCCCGCCAACTGGCTAAAACACGCTGTCGGGCAGCGTGGCCCTATCGGGCGCATCCAACGCAGCATACTCCATACCCAGGCAGTCACAAACGCACCGCCAGGCCGCATCAACGTGGCTTAGCGAACTAAAGATACCCGCGTTAACAATCATCCCATCGAGCAACACCAGCAAATAGCTCGCCTTGGTCGCCGCCTCTTCCACGCCCATGTCGGCCAGCAGTCTACAGAGCAGCTCCCGTACCCAGTCTTTATGCAACCGGGCCACCACCAGATAATCTTCAACCTGATGAAACTCACCCGCCGCCTTGATAAACATACAGCCGTAAAACTGACGCGAAGAAAACCAGCGCAGATGCCAATTAAACACGGCCTTAAATCGCTCAACCGGATCGGCGTACTCCGCCAACCATAGTTCCAGCGACTGCTTGAACCGCTCGTGTCGCAGCCGGAGCACCGACTCGACCAGGGCTTCCTTGGTGGCAAAGTATTTATACAGGGTCATCTTCGACACCTGCGCCTCATCCCGAATCAGGTCTACCCCGACCGCTTGATAACCGTGACGGTTAAACAGCGCCATCGCGGTATCGAGAATGTCGTCACGCTTACCCATAAGCCTGCCCGCAGTTAAAAGCGCCATGCGCGGAAAAAGAAATTGTACAGATCGGTACATTTGCGTATTGTACCGATCTGTACAAACCTTAGCACAAAGGCAACTCCATGCTTCACAAAATCAAAGGCACCAGCGTCTGCCCGCCCCGGCCAGAACTAATGCAGATTCTTACCGGACTAGTCGGCGGGACTCTGGGGATTGGTGCCATCGCCTGGTTAACCCAGTTGGCTGAAGTGCCCTTGCTCATGGCCCCCTTTGGCGCGACTTGCGTACTCCTGTTCGCCGCCCCCAACGCCCCGCTGGCGCAGCCACGTAATGTGATTGGCGGGCACTGTATCGCCGCGCTGGTTGGCATCGTCATCTTCCAGCTAGCTGGCAGCGGCCCGCTGGCCATGGCCATCGCCGTAGGCGTCGCTATCGCGCTGATGCAGGTCTGTCGAGCAGTACATCCGCCCGCTGGCGCTAACCCTCTGGTAATCATGCTGGCAGGCATTCACGAGTACCATTTTCTGCTCACACCCGTCCTGGCCGGTTCAGTGATCCTGGTTCTGGTGGCGCTCGTCATCAATAATGTGGGCGCCGGCAAGCGCTGGCCGAACTATTGGTTTTGAGTGAAACGAGGCACCAAGGCTTTCTTCAAACTAAGCCGCCAGGTTCTGCCGACTAAGGGTGTTAATCCTCGCTATCTGAGCTCGCATCTGGCTCTGTGCTTGCTTGAAGGCCTCATCGTCCATATCGCGCCAGTAGCGCGGATGACGGCCTGCGGCTTTGTCGTGTTCCGCCGTGGTGGCGTCGTTAGCCCGGTGCTCTTCAAACAGCGGCGTATCCGGGAGTGCGTGGTTGGTATCCATGTAGTTCTGAATAAAATCCTACAACGCACAGTGCTGATTGATATTGCGGTCGGGCGGCTGGATATCGCCAAAGTGGATGCTGATATCCGAGTAACGATGCTCGATACTGAGCACGTTCATGGGCAAGCCTTGGCGGTCTGGGGTGGTACTAACGTAGGCATCAAACTCATGAAAAGGCGCGCGCTTTTCACTCACCTCCCCGCGGCGGTATTCAAACACCGTCACCATGCCGTTACGGCGATTGAGTTCCCATTTGGGGCCTTTGCCGGGTTTGATCCAGAGGCGTGGGAATTTGTGAGTTACCAAGACAGCGAGCATCCACGCAGCAAAGCATGGAAGAGTGACTGGATAAAACACAATGCTGAACGACTCGAGAAAGACATGTATGTATTCCTGGCCAGCACTCAATGCGTCAATCAGAGAAAACAAAAGTCCAAAGAACAGGAAAATAAAGAAACCAACCTTCCCAAAACCACCAAGATACAGCCAAAAGTGTGTTCTACCCGCCCAAGGAGCATGGCGGTAATGCTCATGATCGCAGCGATCGTGAAAATCAATGTGCTCCATCGGTGCTGGCTTATAGGTGCCTTGAGCGATTTGCTCGTCGCGCAGCAAGCGATCACGCTCAAGCGACCTCAGGCGGGAAGGCTCTGGCATCATAAAGTTATCGGGTACGATCTCTTGGGTGTTACCCCAAGGCAGCCGCTGCCCCGCCAGCTGCTTTAAACCCGAACGCGGCTTGCCCGGCGGCTGACGTTGCAGGTTGGCCGATGAGTAGGCGGTTGTAGCATAGGGTGATTGAGTCATCAGCTGCGCAGCGCAGGATTGACTGGAACAATGGCGGTGACTTGTTTAGCGGGGGTGAACATCCATTGTTCCTATCACTGAGCGGGAGCGGCTAGCTCAGTTGGTTCGACAGCGCCGCATTTTATCCGACGCTTACAGCGGACGATGTGCGCTACTCATCAGAACGACGCGGCAGGCTGGGCTGCAAAGCCAAAAAGAGCTGGATACTGTCGGCCTTGCGCACCAATACAGCCGATCAAGAGCTACCCCAGCGCTCAGGCATATATCTGGATATAAGCTTCCTCATAGGGCGTAGAATCCGGTAACTGGGCACGGATGGTTTTAATCAGCTCGTTGTAGTGGGATTTGCGGCAGTAGATAAGACGATCCGTATCGATCATACGGCCCTTGCCCTCATCGGCTTGAGGATTGAAGTAAGTAAAATCCAATCCAATGATCGAGCGACGGCGGAAAACGATCATCTTGGTGAAGTCATTCCAAGGGTGGAAACCTTGATGAAACTGTTCATGCATCTTCCGAAACTGGCTGGACGTACCCATGCGCAGATACATCAAGCCTATCAGCCCCGGCCCCGCTATCGCTCCGATCAGTGCCGCCGGGTGCACCATCACCAGCATCAGCATCACCACCCCGGTGATCACGGCTAGCCACTTCAGCAGGGTGGGCAGCCACTCAGGGAAAGCCTTCCACTCACAGAATTCCAGACCTGAGGCCGTCAGGCGGTAGGCGAACTTTGTTTTTTGGTGGGTCATGCTGACAACCATACTCATCAATATTACAAACATCCCCCCCCCCCCCAAAGAAGCTGATAGCCTAAAGACTTCGCAGTATCCATGCCTGTCCAAACTGAAACCACTGCACAGATAACCAAGAAAATTAAAAAAATCCCATTCGCGATATCCGTATTGTAAGGCCGTGCCTTCAGCGACCACTCGGCCAGCGCGGGCTCATCCTGATACTGCCATTGCAGCTGTGGCGGCAGGGTCAGGGGTTTGCGTGTAAACATCTCAGGACTCCGTGATCGGAACAGGTAAGGTAATGCGCTGCGCTGGTGCGCTTGAGCGCGACAGTAGCTCACCGTCGATGGGCTCATCGTGCAAGGGGTTACTGATGAGTTCAGCATTTCTCGGCGCGCCTAGCAGGCTAGCTCTGAAGGTGTAACTCGCAGGTACCTGGGTATCGGGCTCCAACACGTCGGCATAGGTAATTTCCAGCTCCACATAGGACGCGCCGCTGACCGGTATCCAGGTGCGCCAATGGTAGTGGCTGGCCCCAGAAAATACTGTACGTTCACGCGCCTCGGCAAACAGCGCAATGGGCGTGCGCGAGGCCATAGCGCCACTGGCCTTGCGCACCAAGACAACCTATGAAGTGATACCGCTACGCTCCCGCATAAATCTGGATATAGGCTTCTTCATAGGGCGTCGAATCCGGCAACTGGGCACGGATGATTTCGATTAGCTCGTTGTAGTGGGATTTGCGACAGTAGATGATTTCCTCCCACGGGATCATTCGGCCCTTCCCGTCTTCTCCTTCAGGGTTATACCACTCGAAATCTAAGCCAATAATCGAGCGCCGCCGAAATACCGTTACTTTTTTGAACTCATCCCACGAGTGCACGATGTGATGATAGCTTTCATGCATCTTCCGAAACTGGCTGGAGGTGCCCATGCGCAGATACATCAGGCCGATCAGCCCCGGCCCCGCTATCGCTCCGATCAGGGCTGCCGGGTGCACCATCACCAGCATCAGCATCACCACTCCGGTGATCACGGCCAGCCACTTCAGCAGGGTGGGCAGCCACTCAGGGAAAGCCTTCCACTCACAGAACTCCAGACCTGAGGCCGTCAGGCGGTAGGCGAACTTTGTTGTTTGGTGGGTCATGCTGAATCCTCCACTCATAACAACGATGTAAAGAAAGCCCCCTATGAGCAACTGATACGCCAAACCCGACGTCATTGAAGGTAATAACCACGCTAGACAAGGTATTTGGATGAGTAGAAAAAAAATAAATATTCCATTCGCGATATCCGTATTATAAGGCCTTGCTTTCAACGACCACTCGGCCAGCGCAGGCTCATCCTGATACTGCCATTGCAGCTGCGGCGGCAGGGTCAGGGGTTTGCGTGTAAACATCTCAGGACTCCGTGGTCGGAACAGGCAAGGTAATGCGCTGCGCTGGTGCGCTTGAGCGCGACAGTAGCTCACCGTCGATGGGCTCATCGTGCAAGGGGTTACTGATGAGTTCAGCATTTTTCGGCGCGCCTAGCAGGCTAGCTCTGAAGGTGTAACTCGCAGGTACCTGGGTATCGGGCTCCAACACGTCGGCATAGGTAACTTCTAGCTCCACGTAGGACGCGCCGCTGACGGGTATCCAGGTGCGCCAATGGTAGTGGCTGGCCCCAGAAAATACTGTACGTTCACGCGCCTCGGCAAACAGCGCAATGGGCGTGCGCGAGGCCATACTGCCGATCAAGAGCTACCCCAGTGCTCAAGCATATATCTGGATATAAGCTTCCTCATAGGGTGTGGAATCCGGCAATTGGGCACGGATGATTTTAATCAGCTCGTTGTAGTGGGATTTGCGGCAGTAGAGCAGGCGCTCCCGCTTTATCATACGCCCTTTACCTTCATCGGCTTGGGGGTTGAAATAGGTAAAATCCAATCCAATAATCGAACGCCGCCGAAAAGCCGTTACCTTCGTAAAGTCGCTCCAAGGCTGGACCTTGTGTCTATAGGTTTCGTGCATCTCGCGAAACTGACTGGAGGTGCCCATGCGCAGATACATCAGGCCGATCAGCCCCGGCCCCGCTATCGCTCCGATCAGCGCCGCCGGGTGCACCATAACCAGCATCAGCATCACCACCCCGGTGATCACGGCTAGCCACTTCAGCAGGGTGGGCAGCCACTCAGGGAAAGCCTTCCACTCACAGAACTCCAGACCTGAGGCCGTCAGGCGGTAGGCGAACTTTGTTTTTTGGTGGGTCATGCTTAAAGCAAGACTTATAAAAACGCAAAAAAGCAAGATATCAACTATAAAAGGGAAGCCGTTTAACATTCTATGCCAGTAGGCTGCAGCGGCAGAAATAATTACAAATATTACAAAAAGCCCATTTGCAATATCCGTATTATAAGGCCGTGCCTTCAGCGACCACTCGGCCAGCGCGGGCTCATCCTGATACTGCCATTGCAGCTGCGGCGGCAGGGTCAGGGGTTTGCGTGTAAACATCTCAGGACTCCGTGGTCGGAACAGGCAAGGTAATGCGCTGCGCTGGTGCATCTGAGCGCGAAAGTAGCTCACCGTCGATGGGCTCATCGTGCAAGGGGTTACTGATCAGTTCAGCATTTCTCGGCGCGCCTAGCAGGCTAGCTCTGAAGGTGTAACTCGCAGGTACCTGGGTATCGGGCTCCAACACATGCGGATAGGTTATTTCCAGCTCCACATAGGACGCGCCGCTGACGGATATCCAGGTGCGCCAATGGTAGTGGCTGGCCTGCGGAGGATAGCTGATATCACCCGGCAATTGGTCATTTTGGCCCGGCGGGGGCATTTGCGGCAGCGGCTCAGCTTCGATTGCCTGGCTCCAGTAGCCCCCCGCCAGGCGCTCACGGGCTCCGGCATCCAAGGCGAGAACTCTGCGCGCGGCCATAACGCCACTGGTCTTGCGTACAAATACAGCCTTGATCTCACAGCGCTGGCCCGCCAGTTGGGCTGGTAGGCTGAAGTGCAACCAGGCACCGTTGAGTGTGGGCGTATAGGGATTGCCGGTGGCGCGCACGGTGACGCCGGGAGTAAGACAGATTTGCGCCAACTGCCAGAGACTCTTTTTGTGCGCACCCTCGGTGTCGGCGACAGTGGCCGCCTTGCCCCAATAGCACTGGTACAACCAAAGCCGCAGGCCCTCGCGGTGGTAAAGGCTGACCACAATGCTGGCGACAAGATAGATTAAACCCGCGATGGCCAAGAACCCGACCATCCAACCGCCCATGACCCAGGCGAAGGAAAACTGCAGGCCGGATAGGCTTCCTCCAAGCTGAAAAGCGCCGGCAAGCCCCATTGCGACTAATGATAGCTGCTGAACCCGCATTGCCCCTTCCTGCTCTGGACTCGTCGCCTTCTTCATTTGCTCGTTTATCTGCACAATCTCGCTGACAGAGGCGATGACGCTCAATGCGGCCATACCGGCGGTTCGGGCGATCAGACGCTGTGCGAGTTTTGCATGGCCGAGCTGACCTTCTTTCAGCCAGACTCGTGCCCCAGCCTGAGTCAGCTCAAATGTTTTACCTCGAATAACCCCCGTCATATTGCCCACCCGCGCCCACATCGGCATGACCATCAACGCCATCAGCATTGAGCCAGAGGACGCCAGTGAGGTGAGAAGCTGGTTTTTTTCAGTGCCCGTCAGGTGGCCATCGTAATGCACGGCGTGTGTGGTGACCATTAGGTTCCACAGGCCCAGACCAGCCAGCACCAATGGCAGGCTGCCGCCCAGATTGAGATCGATCCAGGCCTTGGCGCGCGCGGCGTGAGCTACCGGGTTGGTGATCTTGAGATGCTGCTGGGCTACCAGCTCGGACTGCCCGGCGGTACGGACAACCGGGGTCAGATGAACATTTCCAGCAAGGGAGCAAAAACAGAAGAATTAAAAAACCAAGCACGGAGGTGCATCACTTACTCCGACCTACCTCTGCAAACAGCTCAAATACTGGCCGCTGGGGGTAACGTTCTATGAGTTGCTCAAGCTTCTCGCTTTGCCGTTTTAGCTCCGTGCTCGGCTTGGCCCATTGCTCCGCAGGCAACGGTTGCGACCATGCCTGCATGGCCTCTGGCAAGTCACTTTTATGCATCTGCTTGACCCGCTCTACTTCCCAGTCGGTTAGATGAAAAGGCAGCGTCCAGAGGGTGACCCAGTGAAACAGGTACCAACCCATAACGTAAAAGACGCCAACTTCCTTCTCCCGATAGCGACGGCGCATACGTTCGCGCGCATTGTAAAAGGTATGCAAGCCCTCATGGGGCGGGTCGTCGGGGTGTTGCAGATCTAATGGGTCTTGGATTTCTTTAAGGCTGTTCACTTCGTATTCCATATACGCTCGCAACGCCTCCCAGTTGGCGATAGCCAGGGGTAGCCCCCCGCACTCAAACTCCAGCGAGTAATCCTCATCGCTCTCGGAGTGATAAAACCCCAACCCCATGGAATACTGACGCTGCACGCCATACTGACTAACGCCGCTCGCCTCGATAACCCAAGCCGAGACCGACTCCCAAGAAACAAAAATAGACGCGGTGTGACCTTCTGGCACCATGCACAGCTCTCGCCGCTGACGGTTGCAGCGCATCGGAATAATATCTTTGTTCTGAAGATGCTGATGTCGCCATACTAGGAAAAACATCAACATCATGGCTGGCATTAGCACCAGAGCGTAATTGAGACAGAACTCAAAACCCTCAACCAAAGTGGAGTAGACCCGCTCAATGGGAGCACCGAATAAGAGAACGAGTAAGGCCACCGTCAAAGGAGCGAACACAAGCATCATTATCCAACCGAACATGGACAGGCCTATCAAAAATTGCCGACCAAATACCGCGGGCAAGCCTGCGCCGAAAGTCATATAGACATCGTTCATCTCGCCCACCGCGTGGGCATAGTCTTCAGCGGGCTGCCCAGTCGGCAACGGTAAAGGCGCAAGATAGCTGACCTGACCGCCAGCAAAGCGTTCAACATCACCTGCCTGATGTGCTTTTTTCAAGCTAGGCGCTGTCGCCTGGACTTCGGTTTTAACGTCGGGCATTAGAAACTTCCGGCAATAGCAATGGATCTATCAAAGCAAAACCAGCTCGCTGACTTATGAATTAATATTTACCTGCCCCCACGCAAGCTAGACGTGCAGCGCTGCACCGCAGCAGGCAAGTGAAGCTAGTGCCCCGCCGCTCAACACCGCTACAGCCAAAATCAAACAACGATCACTGTGCGTGATAGTTCACATACCGGGTCATTAGGTTTGTGCGCTGCATAGTGTTGATATGTGGGATGCGTTCGGTCATTTCCCGCACCTTGGTGTTAAAGGTGTCATCGTCCATATCACGCCAGTAACGCGGCTCGCGGCCGGTCTGCCGATCGTACTCGGCGGTGGCTGGGTCAAGGTGACGGAATGCCTCTAGCTCTGGCGTGTCCGGTAGCGGATGGGTGATATCCATGTAGTTCTGCAGGTAATCCCACAGACCACACGGCTCAGACGCGCTGCCGCTGGGTGCAACAAAATTAGCCATATTGATCCAGCTATCCTGATAACGGTGGACAATACTCAGCACGTTATTAGGGGAGCCCTGACGGTCGGGCGAGACGGTAACGTAGGCATCAAACTCATAAAAAGGTGCCACCGTCTCACCGACGGTGCCATTCTTTTTGTACTCGCCGTCGTTATCGTAATCGAAGACTGAATCGCCCCCAGTATTCTAGACACTCGCCAGACTCTGGTAATGACGCTTTTCGTACTCGACCGGTGACAGGTCACCACTCGTGCCGTGCCGGCGCCTTGGGTTATAAAACATCTCAATGTAATT
>NZ_JACGWE010000061.1:0-11474 GCF_014077575.1 Pseudomonas sp. 5Ae-yellow
AACCAGCAACGCGGCATCGTGCTTGAACTCAGTTGAAAACGTACGACGTTGTCTTGTCATGGAACACCTCAGCTATGGCGGTAAATTTACCACCCATTTCGGTGTCCGGGATTAGTAGACCACTACAGTTCGGGCCAGCGCGCTTTCATAGCGCGCCTTCTGCTCATCCTTCGCCAAACAGCTCCTCCTTAACTCCGCTGATCAAGGCAATGGCTGCCGCTGAAATCAACAGGCAGCCAACCACGCCACGCCCAATGCATCTTGCATGCAATCCCACCACTGCGCCAGAGGCGATGTTCAGCGGTAGACCATACCGCCGTCGATCAACGGCGCCTGCCCGGTCATGTAATCGGAATCAGGGCCAGACAGGTAGGAGACAAACGCGGCCACGTCTTCCGGTGTCTGCGCACGCCCCAGCGCAATGCCCTCAACAAACTTCTTGTAGGTAGCGCCTTCTGCCGCGCCGGTGAGCGCAGCAAAGCGCTTATCGATTTCAACCCACATTCCGGTACCCACCACGCCAGGGCAATAGGCATTAACCGTGATACCCGCACTGGCGTACTCCTGCGCCGCCGCCTGGGTCAACGCCCGCACAGCAAACTTGGTCGCAGAGTAAACCCCCAACATTGGAAAGCCGTTGTGGCCAGCGATAGAGGAAGCATTGATGATTTTACCCTTCTGCTTACGCGCGATAAACTTTTTCGCCGCCGCCTGAATACCCCAAAGGGTGCCTTCAACGTTGATTCGGTGGATTCGTGCGATCTCATCTGGCGTCACCTCGGAAATCGGTTGCACCTGGGCGATACCCGCATTGTTAACCATGATATCGAAACCGCCCAAGGTAGCCTCAGCGTGGTCAATAGCGGCATACACCTGGTCACGATCACCCACGTCGGCCTTGAATATGGCCGCTTTGCAGCCCAGTGCTGCGATTTCGTCTGCGACTGACTGCATCGCGTCTTCATCAAGGTCAACCAGAGCAACGTCAGCCCCATCGCGGGCCAGACGCAACGCGATGCCGCGACCAATGCCATTACCTGCGCCAGTAACCAGCGCTACCTTATTTTTCAGTGACATGAAGTTCTCCTTCCAGCTGGTGTACACATTTGTACTTGCCGTTTAGGTCAGTATAGGCAGCGCCTAACCTCGCCCGCATAGACCCAGGTCAATAGCAGCGCAGATAGGCACAGCAAGATGAGAGAGAAGGCAGCACTCAGACCAGCAGATCGCGATTATTGAACACAGCAGATGCAGTGCGGATCAAAGCTGACCAACCAGCAGTCAGCCTGACAGTTAAACCCGCTCGCTAAACGATATTCATGCTCTCCAGCGTAACCACCTGCTCTGCTATATCACCCAAGCCGTCTTTTATGCCGGCAAGCGCCACCAGTGGAAAGGACACCGCATCGACAATGTCTTTCGCCGTGGCGCCTTTTTTACGTGCAGACATCATCTGTTCGGCCATGCAAATAACGGCAGACAAAGGGCTGGGCTTGGCATGATCCAACGGCGCGCGTTGCTGCAACACGGCAATGCACAACTCGGTAGGCAGGTACCATAGCTCGAGCAAGGCGGCTCCCGCCTGCGGGCTGGTAAATTGAAAGCGATCCAGCTCAGCCTCGTTGCGATTGCCACCTTCATCAACCAGCGCCTGCACCGCTTTGGCCCGATTGGGGGTAGTCAGATGCAGCAGCAAACGCCCGATATTGCTGATAATACCGGCCGTGAAGGCAACATTGGCGTCAACTGCACTGGTTTTCTTGGCGATGATTTTACAAATCTCGCCCATTTCAAAGGACTCATTCCAAAACCGCTTAATGTCCAGCCCCTCTACCTCGCCCGTGACAGAGCCCGACAAACCAGATGATATGACCAGCACCTTCAAGCGCTCAAAGCCAATGCGCACGATAGCTTCATCGATAGAATCAACCTTGCGTGGCAGGCCGTAGTAAGAGGAGTTCACCATGCGCAAAATCTTGACCGACAAGGTCGGGTCCTTGGCTACCTTTTTCGCGATGGTATCCAGATTCGCCTTCTCGTCAGACAAAACCTGAATCAGCTCTTTCACCACCTCAGGCACATTGGGCAGCTTATCTTTTTGCGCCAATAACTCGTTTATATCCATCCATCACACTCCTTGGCATCAGGACATTGCAGCTATTTTTTTAGTTTTATAAATCGTTTATCTACTGCTAAAACAACGAATACTGACTCCCCCCCCATCTCACTCAACGGCAGCATGTTTAGCCAGTGCCGCGCAAAAACCATCCGCCTGAGTACTATCAAAAGTAGGTCTCGCACCTGGGTAAAGCAAGGCCGCAGTGCTAATTCCTTGCCTGTGGTTACGGCCAGCCAGCAGGACTTGATTATTAGCGCTACCCTATCAATCTCTACTCTTTTACCGCGTAGTCAACACGATAGATTAAATAGCATGCACACGGCTTACTGCGCGCCTAAAATGATCGGTAGAGAGCACACGTCCACTGAAGGACTCTGCGCGGAGTGCCGCGAAAGAGCCGCTGACATCGCAAGGAGCAAGATAATGGACAACCTGGTACTTCAGTGCGGTTGTGGACAGATCAAAGGTCGCGCTATCAAAATCAATCCAGCGGACCGCACCCGGGTTATCTGTTACTGCAAGGATTGCCAGGCCTTTGCCCATGCCCTCAAGGCGAGCGCGCAGGTGCTCGACGAACAAGGCGGTACCGACATTTACCAATTGCCGCCCGCGCGCCTGCAAATTAATCAGGGACTGGAGCAGATTCGTTGCCTGCGCTTGAGCGAAAAAGGGCTTTATCGTTGGTATGCCGGCTGCTGTAACACCCCGATTGGCAATACTCTGTCACCTCGGGTGCCAATGATCGGCTTGATTCACAGCTTTATCTTCGACCCTGAACGGGAGGCCAAGCTGGGCCCGGTGCGGGCCTGTGTCAATCTGCGTGGCGCGACGGGTCAAATCCCCAAAAGTCGGCTCGATGCGGCACCTGCAAGCGGCTATATCGGCAAGATCATGCTGAAAATCCTCGGCTGGAAACTCGGTGGTCTAGGGCGACCAAACCCGCTCTTCAGCGCCAAGGGTGAGCCGCTGGCTAGCCCGCGTATTTTGCGTCCTGGCGAGACGGTATAAGGTGCGCAACTAACGGTCTAGCGCTGAAAAATCCGCTCCAGCGGAACCGGTACACGCCACTTAAATGAACTAAGCTCAATAAAATCAGCGTGAATATCCCGCCACAGCAGCGCTGCGCGCTGCGTTTATTTGGTAACGCAAGCCAGGCAGCCCCGAGCATGACTTGAATGCTTGGTCTGCTGAGGCAGTTTGGTTAACATGCAGCTGCTGGAGCCATGAAGGCGCCGCTGTAACTCCAACTCGGACGGTCACAGATGACGCTACCCCGTATCCTATTTTTGCTGACAACACTTTTTTTTATCGGTGTCGTACACGCTGACCCACGGGTAGACATAAACTCACCCTCGGTTAACCTGACTGACTTTCGGATCGGCTATTTCATAGACGATTCACGCGAGCTTACCTACGCACAGGCACGCGAGCAGCAATACACAGAAACCACCAGTACCACCACCCTGGGCACCAACGCCCTGGTCACCTGGTTCAAGGTGACGCTCGACAACAGCACACAACAGAACCTGTCGCTCGATCTGCAGTTACCCCACGCCTATCACGTCAAATCAGTCCAGCTCTATGAAGAGCGCGGCGGTCAGTTGGTAAAAAGTGAAGAGCTGGACCTTGAGCACGTCGCAGACAGCAACCTGATGTATCGCGGCGTCGCCATCTACCCACTCGATCTGCCCGCCGGCGAAACCACCACCGTCTACGTGCGCAGCTTCGCTTATTCGCACCAGTGGTTTGCGCTCAACATCTTTGATGAAGAGCGCTCCAGAAAGGCCCTGGTGGGCGTCGCCAATGATATAGCCTTGCTGGTCGGCATGATGCTGGCGTTGGTGTTCTATAACTTTCTGTTGTACTTCGCCACCAGCAAAAAAGAGAACATCTTTTATTCGTTTTACCTGATCTCGGGCGTGGTCTGGATCGCTCTGTCCTACGGTCTGCTTGCCAGCTTGTTTGACGCGTACGGTCCCAGCATCTTCATGTTGAATCTCTCGCTGATTACCATGCCCATCTTCCTGCTGCTGTTTATGATGGCCATTTTCGAGACCAAACACGTTTACCCAACCGAACACCGCTTTCTGCAGGCCGTGTTACTGCCGCTGTGCGGCATGTTTGTATGGGGCTTGTTCGACATCACTGCAGCCCTCAAACCTGCCAGTAGCGCGGCAGCGATCATGATGCTGGTCACCCTGTCAGTCAGCATTTCACTCTGGCGCAAAGGCAACCCGCTGGCCAAGTTCTTCCTGATCGGGCATGGCTTCTTTGTATTTTTTAATGTGTTGGCCGTACTGTTTTATAAAGGCCTGGTAACGCCCTCCTACCTGAGTAGCCACGGTACCGGTATAGGCATCATGCTGGAGGCCATCATGCTGGCCTTTATCATCTCCTATCGCATCAAGATCCTGGAAGATCTGCGCGAATCACAGGACGATCTGAAAAAGCAGGCCGCCACCGATCCGCTCACCCGCCTCTACAATCGCCGCCACTTCTTTGCCGAGGCCGGTTACCTGATGAAGGCCGCCGCCGCCCGGCACCAGCCCATGGCGATACTCGCCATCGACATAGACAACTTCAAACAGGTCAACGACGCGCACGGCCATGCGGTGGGCGATCAGGTGCTCACCACCCTCGCCCACGCACTGAAAACACAAAGCCGTGGCAACGATCTGCTCGCACGGTTTGGCGGTGAAGAGTTTGTGATGCTGCTACCCGAGGCGGATACCGAGAAGGCCCTGGCGTGTGCCGAGCGCGTACGCCATGCGGTGGCCACCCAGAGCATAGAAGCCAGCCCGGGCGAGTATCTAAAGCTCACTGTCAGCATTGGTGTGGCATCGGTAAACCTGGCCAGCGACAGCATAGAAAGCGCCCTGAACCGGGCAGACGACGCCCTGTACGAGGCGAAGAACAACGGCCGCGATCGGGTATGCTTGAATGGCGACAACACCACGTCTTGAGCTGGATAGGCCCAAGCGTGAAGACCCGCAAAAGAGCACAGTCGCCCGTTATCGACGCCAAGCCTCTGCACCATCTACCCTTGCGGCAGACAGTTGAGGACAGCTGAGCGGCCTGATTAAAGATCAATAGCGCCGCGTCAAAAGGCGCTCAGCGCCCCCCGCCCAGCACCTTCTTCACCGTCAAACCTTGTACCAGAATGGAAAACACCACCACCACATAAGCCATCGGCAAAATAATGCTGCGCTCTTCGCCCAGCGGCAGTGACAGCGCCAAGGCAACCGAGATGCCGCCCTTCAGGCCGCCCCAGGTCAGCGCTTTTATCGGGTTGGGTTTGTACTGTTTAAAGGGTTTCAGCGCCAACACGGGTATGCCGACGGCCACGTATCGCGCCAACAGCGCTAGCGGAACAGCCGCCAGCCCGGCAACCAGGGCATGCCACTCAAAGGTAATAATGAGCAGCTCCAGCCCCACCAGCAAAAACAGCACGGCGTTCAGTACTTCATCGACCATTTCCCAAAAGGCATCAAGCTGCTGCTCGGTCTTCTTGGACATGGCGAACTCGCGCCCATGATTGCCCAGCATCAAACCCGCGACCACCACCGCCAGCGGACCAGAGGTGTGTAACTTGCTCGCCAGCGCATAGCCGCCAGCCACCAGCGCCACGGTAACCAATACCTCTACCTGATAGTTATCCAGGTGCTTCAGCAAGTGATAGCCCAGCAGCCCCAGCAATAACCCCAGCACCACCCCGCCGACCGCCTCATGCACAAAGAGCATAGCGATACTATCGAAAGACGCCTCGCGCTGGCCCTGGGCAATGCCCAGAATCGCAATAAACATCACCACCGCAACGCCGTCATTAAACAAAGACTCGCCAGCAATCTTGGTGGTAAGGCTGGAGGGAGCGTCCAGCGATTTGAGAATCGCCATCACCGCTACCGGATCAGTGGGCGCCACCACGGCACCAAACAGCAGGCAGTAGATAAAGGGCAACGGAATACCCAGCCAGCCCAGCACGTACCACATGGCACCACCGACCAGGAAGGTCGTGAGCACAACGCCCAAGGTGGCCAACAACGCCACGAGCCACTTCTGGTCCGCCAGCTCATCCAGGTTCACATGAAAGGCCCCGGCAAACAGCAGAAAGCTGAGCAAACCATTAAGCAGCGTCGGCCCCAGATCGGCCTCGCCAACCAGATGCTCTGCCCAGTCGGCCACACTGCTCATACCCAGGTGGTTAAGCCCCAGCAATATGATCGAAAACACCAGTGAAAACGCCATGATGGCGATACTGCTGGGCAGGCCGATAAAGCGCGCGTTTATATAGCTGAACAGCGCCGAGAGGCTCAGCAGGATGGCGATAACGTCGAAGAGAGACATGCGTTCCCTATGTCCTGTAGCAAAATATCCATGGTAAGAGCCGCAGCACAGGTGCTACCTGACTCGCCAAAGGCTCACTGAGTAAAGCCACTACCGCGCAAAGGATAAATCTGGCGCCGGAACGGCTTTATATAACCAGCAGGTTACGCGCTGAAGAAGCGTGACAAACAAGGACAAACGCCGCAACGCAGGCCGGTAAGTGCTCAGCAAAACGACGCACACAGCTGCACTACAGCCCCAGATACTCCGCAATCAGAAACGCCTCACCGGGCCCCTCGTCCTTGCCAAAGTAACTGACCGGCTCGCGTACATCATCTGCGATGTAACCGACCTCACAATCGATGTTAAAGCGCGTAGCCAGACTGTTGAACAGATTCACCGGAAAGTTGAGGTGAAGATGCTTCTTGACCGGTTGGCTGATACCCAGCTGCCAATCTTCGCAGTCATCACTCTCGCAGTCGTTGATCAGCGTCACATTGGCCGCCTCGTTGGCCTCAACGTAAGCCTGCAAGACCGCCTGCAGCTCAGGCAGATTCTGCCGCAGTTTCTTTTCCTGCTTTTCATCAAGGCGGTCACAGGCAACAAGGAAGTAAGTAAGCATTTAAAGTACCGGAGGTCTGAGTTCGGCCGCTACTTTATCACAGCGCAGGGCCCACACCCGCAGAGCCAATAGCAACCCGACCAGTACACACGCAAGCGCCCGCACTGCCCACCCGCCACAGCAGCAGCGTCAACCAGGCAATCTGCACTATCAGCGGGTTGGCATCATCAAAAAACTGTAGCACTATGCCAGTAACTGCAAGCCAGCAAATGCCCCTCCTCCCGGACGCAGCAAGGACGCTCGCTTACAGCTTGAATGCCGCACGCATTCGGCATAACACGCAACTAATGGTGTTAAGCCGCATGCGGTATAACGTGCACAGATGAGCTGAGGTGGAACATGGAAGGTAATGACCGTTATGCGTTTTTTACTTCAAATTCACCGCGCTTTTGGCGTGTCATGTCGGCGTGTTCGATCTAATTACTGTTAGGCTCACCAAATGTATAGAAGCATGCTCATCGTTCCTCTAGCGATCTTCTTGGCCTCGTGTGCCACTGACGGTGCGCGGTATCAAATCGGCGAAAGTACCTCGTCCAACCCAATTCTGAAAGCTCAAGGCATCTACAAAACGGAGGTAGCGGCGCTTGGTAGGCTGGGTGAACTCGACTCTCCGCTAAGAGCCATTTCAACGCCACTTCCGGCTTACCCGGTCGAACTGCGGATGGCAAATATAGAGGGCCCGATCAAGGTTCGCTTTTACATCGAGGCAGATGGGTCGGTCGGCAATCCAGTAGTTCTCGGGAACCCTCATCCTGCCTTGGCCTCGATCACACTAGAAACACTGAAATACTGGCGCTTCGGTCCGATTACTCGAGGCGGTAGGCCGGTTCGCGTTGAAGTTGAGCAACACTTCATGTTCGCCATGCAGTGAGGCCTAACCCTTCCATCGAGCGGACTCGCAACGGCAGGCCGCGCTACGCTGGCTCTTCATTTTCCGCTCCGCGCGGCCTGCCGTCGCGAGCCTCTCATGTCAAACGTTAAAAACACCAAGGAGTCTGCATGCAGGAAGTATATGAGCGGGTTTTTGTAACGGATGCGACATCCTGCTTTTCTGGCTCCGATGGCGTAGCGGTCGTACACGCATGCAAAAGCCCGTGTCACCAGCGGGCTGTTGGATACACGGGCAAGATTCCGAATTCTCATCCACACTACTTGTGTCTTGGAACAAGGTTCCGATCTGTATCTCAACATAATTGATCCACCGGTTCCGTTGTTTATGCCAGCACTATTCTCCAGCTTTTTGGACTTCGCTAAGAGGCACTGGGATGAAGGAAAGAAGTTGGTTATTCACTGTAACCAAGGTGAGTCTCGTGCCCCATCTCTGGCTTTATTATTCCTTGCCCGGGCTCTGACCGTTATCGATGACAGTTCATATGGCTCTGCGCGTGATGAGTTTCAAAAGCTCTATCCCCGATACCAGCCTGGCAAAGGAATTCAAACCTATTTCACTCAGAATTGGGCTAAGCTTGGTCAGGACTTTTAACAAAGAAGTAACTGGGGTCAGATAAAGATTTTTCTATTAACATTCATCTGCCCCTAATTACTGGACTGACCGTACCACAAAAGGTGGAATAAAACTCAGCGACAGAGCTGAAAAGTTATATAACACATACGAGCAAGCAGAGCGTGAGCTTGGCAACTAAAAACAGCTGCAACGAATCAATTTACGCAGTGCTCCAATTGCCCGCTAAACTGGGCATTATAGCTTGATGAGGTCATCTTGAAAGATTCTATTTTTTTAACAGTTATAGCGGGTGTTTCAGTATTCGTGGTGAGTCAATTTATATTGAAACTAGTACTGGAGCCAATTATCTCTTTTAAAGAAGCTTTGGGTAGCATTAGCGGATTTTTTTCTACGCTACCATGCAAAAATAACTAATGGCAATGCTGATTCTGATTTACAGCATGATTTGAGAATACTAGTTTCGACCGTGATATCCAAGAAAGAAGTAATTCCATTTTACCGGTTTTTTGGATTTATATTAGGACTACCTTCCGAAAAAAGACTACTGCAAGTCTGCCGCAACTTAAACTTTGTTGGATATGAGATGAATAAAGATACAGCATCAACCTCTGGCCGGCCAAACTGTATCGAGATAACAAGGCATCTTAACGAAACTGCTGTTCTATTGAAGATCCGCTTAAATTATAGAGAACTATAGAGTGATTCACTTTAATAAAAAGTATTTTTTCTGGAGCTTCGCTTTATTCTTAGCATTAGCTTACATAGCACTATTCGTGAACGATACATTCGTTCGCCCCTTTCTTGGCGACGTAATAGTTGTCGGATGGTTATATCTATCCCTAAAGTCATTCATTAAGATGAACAGTTACATGCTGGCTCATCTTGTACTGGCGCTTGCTTATGTAATTGAAATTGCACAATATTTCAATATAGTTTCCATTCTTGGCTTGCAACATATAGATCCTGTCCGAGTCATATTTGGAGCCACATTTGACTGGCTAGATTTACTCGCCTACACAGTCGGCTGGGGATGCATTCTATTTATTGAGCGCTGTCGCACTAAGCTAGAAAACAAAAAAGCTTCAAGATAATGCACCTGGCAAGCCTTAA
The DNA here is from genome assembly GCF_014077575.1 of Pseudomonas sp. 5Ae-yellow. NCBI lineage: Bacteria > Pseudomonadati > Pseudomonadota > Gammaproteobacteria > Pseudomonadales > Pseudomonadaceae > Pseudomonas > Pseudomonas sp. 5Ae-yellow. The sequence goes on from NZ_JACGWE010000061.1 coordinate 9,640, forward strand.
ATCGGGCTTGGTACGCATAGCACTTTTAATTTGTATTGAGTTTATGCTTACGGTGCTATGCAGAACCCTATATATCGCGGGCCTCACGCTTAACAAGGCATTACACTTCGGTATAACTGGCCCAACTTTCGCGTAAGGCGGCTTTTTTGAAAAATAGAGAAAAACCAGTTTTTTTGAGTGCATTAGCAGTTGCGATGACAGGGATAATTTTGCAAGCACAGGCAGGATTTTATGATTTGTATTCGGGCATGCTAACAAAAAAGGTGATCAACTTATACTCGCAAAATGCGGCATCGCCTCAGCTGACCTCATACTGGAATTTGAAAGCAAGCAATTAAAAGAACAGTTGCCAGACTTAACGTCCGAGCCAATGTTCAAGAAAATATGGACAGCACTATCTAATTGTTCATGATATAAACGGTTTTACAGTGGGGTTTTCGTGCAATTTTTTATAGACTGTGGGCAAAAGTTAAAATCACTATAAAACAGAGCAACAGGGGTGGTCAGATAAACGTTTTTCATTAACATTCACCTGGCCCTAATTGCTCGCTCTGAACAGTCTTTTCGTCGCTCGTTTTGCGCATAGTCGCGCCATTATTGCGCAAAAAAAATCAACAAAAGTCTGCCATTGCTGGCGACGTTATGAACATTTATTTAACCATGAAAAATTTCAATAAAATAGCGCTCATAATAACCCTCACTACTCATCTATATGGATGCGTAGGCTTAGACTTCGTGCACAGCAAAACATCCACATCAGGAGATCCAGAAAAAATAAATGACACTGAAAAGATCACTAGCTATGGCAGCGGGCTAAAGTGGGCGGGAATATACATCTCGCTGATAGTTCCTATACCACTTGTTATTCCGTACGGTAGAGAATCCGAAACAAAATGGATGAGAGGCCAAGAGTTAATTTATCAAGAAAGCATAAGAACAAAAACCACTGGTTACGGTTGTGCTATCTGGCTTGAATGCGGTGAATTGATCACTTGGGGGCATTTACTTTTAGAGCCGCACACATACCATTAATTCGCATAACAACTGGTTAAAACCGTTCGCTCCGCTCACTGGCACGGGATGAATCCCGCCCCTTTACCAAACGTTAAAGCTACATCCAGGCTCCACCCCGGGATTAAAGTATTCATATGAGAACCATAATAGCTATATTTTTTGCATTGATGTGTTTCCATGCCTATGGCAAGAACCTCACAGCGGATGAAGTTGAATATGTTCGCAGCGACATTGATGAGATGCTCGCAGCCTTTGAAGAAGGCGATGCCACTGTCCTGATTGCAAAAACGCATTCCTCGCTCTACCCACTCGTGGGCGGGAAGGAGTCATTCAAACAGTTAACGATTGACGCCCTTGCACAATTGAAGGCCACGGGAATTAAGTTCTTGAGCTCCGAGCTAAAAAGCCCGACGGTTTTGTACACTGCGGGTGAAGAAGAAATATGCTTTGTTCCAAGAATTTCGGTGATGGAGATAGAGGGAACCAAGATGCAAAGCGTGGGCTTTATGATAGCGATACGGAAAATCGATTCAGGTTCATGGTCATACCTGGATGGTACCGGCTTGAGACATAATCAAAGACTACTTTGGCAACTTTTTCCGGCACTCGAGCGGAATATCAGCTTACCGCCTAACTACATTTCTCAAATTCAGGAATGAGTAAAATCTTTAAGGGTCAGCTTGGGGTCAGGTATTGGGGGTGTCATAAATTTTGTGTTTGGGCATAACATGTTGCAGCAGAGGACGCATGTATGCCGACCAAGAAGAAGCCGGGGCGTGAAGCCCCGCGAGACCTACCCGCAATTCCCAACGAACTGATAG
>NZ_JACGWE010000039.1:0-26181 GCF_014077575.1 Pseudomonas sp. 5Ae-yellow
TCTACGCCATCTCGCCAGCCTGTCAACCCTTATTTTCAAGCTAACTTATTGATTAATAAGCGCTTTACTTAGAGCTTCCTGCTCAGCGAGAGGGCGAATTATAGAGATCTCAGCACGGCCGTCAAGCCTTTTTCAACACAATCTGCGCAAACTTCTTTTTACCTGCCTGGCAGACGTAGGAAACACCCAGCTTGAACACGAAATCGCGATCAACCACCTCACCATCTACCTTGACCGAACCGGCCGCCAGCAGGTCGCGAGCAGCTGCAGCATTCTTCACCATGCCCGCACGATTCAATACGGCCGATATGGGCAGATCGCTATCAGCGTCCAGATCAACCTGGGGCAGATCAGTGGGCAGCTCACCATCCTTCAAGCGATTGCCTGCCGAGCGATGCGCATTGGCAGCAGCCTCTTCGCCGTGGAAACGCGCAACCAGCTCTTCTGCCAATTTGATTTTGATGTCCCGCGGATTGGCACCCGCCTCTACATCAGCTCGCAATTGCGCTATCTCTTCCATACTCCGGAAGCTGAGCAACTCGAAGTAACGCCACATAAGACTATCCGGCATGGAAACCAGCTTGTTGTACATTTCGCCGGGCGCGTCATTGATACCTATATAGTTGTTCAATGACTTGGACATCTTCTTGACGCCATCCAGGCCTTCCAGAATAGGCATGGTCAATGTTATCTGCGGCTCCTGCCCATACTGACGCTGAAGCTCACGCCCCATCAGCAGGTTAAACTTCTGATCGGTTCCGCCCAACTCGACGTCGGACTCCATGGCGACCGAATCGTAGCCCTGCACCAAGGGGTACAAAAACTCGTGGATAGAAATTGACTGCCCGCTCTTGTATCGCTTATCAAAATCATCGCGCTCAAGCATCCTGGCCACGCTGTGCTTGGCTGCCAGCTGAATCATGTCAGCCGAGCTCATCTTGTCCATCCAGGTAGAGTTGAACATCACCTCGGTCTTCGCCGGATCCAGAATCTTGAAGACCTGCTCCTTATAGGTTTCGGCATTAGCCAGAACCTGCTCACGTGTCAGCGGTTGACGCGTCACATTCTTACCCGACGGATCACCGATCATTCCAGTGAAGTCACCAATAAGGAACAGGACCTTGTGCCCCAGGTCCTGAAACTGACGAAGCTTGTTGATAAGCACGGTATGCCCCAAGTGCAAATCCGGCGCAGTAGGGTCGAAACCAGCCTTGATGCGCAACGGCGTGCCGCGCTCCAGCTTGGTACGCAACTCAGACTCAACCAGAATCTCATCTGCGCCGCGCTTAATCAGCGCCAACTGCTCGTCAACGGGCTTCATAGGTCCAGATATCCTGTGTTTTCTAGGTAAAAGAGAGGCCAAAAATTAGCGGGACAAACCATACAACATTAGCGATCAATTACAAACTTGCGGGGTAGCGCGCAAGGGATGGACGCAAGATTGACGCTGCAAATCTGACAGACGGATTTAGCAAAGGCTTGCCAAGAAGGCTTTTCAATTATAATTTAGTAGGTTAGTACACTTTATATAGAATATTATACAAGAGCGCTTATGGGTTCCCAAGAGAAGAAATCACCGCGATATCCCAAAAGCCACATAGTGGCTGCTAGTGGTATCGCCGCAGCGCTGAGCATTTTTCTGCTCGTCATTCCAACCACAGATGTAGAAGCCAAGAGAACCTTTGTTCAGCTTGAGCTGCAAGCTCCCCAATCAAATAGCGATCATGCCTCCCATCAAGAGTTGGATGCACTGGTCAGTGAAACGGTCACTTTACCGAAGGCGCTCGACATCGCCAGACAGGCGACAGACACCCCGGTAGCATCGCCCTTACTGCAAGCTGGCGCGACGGATGAAGAAACTGCTCCGTCTGGCCCCCAGTGGCAAAGCCTAACCGTTGCCAACGGCGACACACTTTCAGTGCTTTTCGAAAAAGCAGACCTGGGCGTCAGCACTCTGCATGAGGTGATCAACAGCAGCCCCGAAGCCAAGCGCTTCACTCGCCTTAGAATCGGCCAGGTGCTTGAGCTTCAGACCAACGAGGCCGGCGAGCTGCTCGCAATGCAATCCAAGCTCAGCGACCTCGAAACCATCCGTATCGAGCGGACTGAAGACGGGTATAGCTATAGCAAAGAGCTGATTGAACCTGAAGTTCGCGAGCGCTACGTGCAGGGCACCATCGATAGCTCCCTGTTTCTTGCAGCACAGCGAGCCGGACTTAGCCACAACCTGACCATGGAAATGGCCGGCATCTTCGGTTACGACGTCGACTTCGCCCGCGACATCCGACAGGGCGACCAGTTTGAAGTGCTATATGAGCAGTTGAACGTTGGCGACAAGGTGGTGGGCAGCCGCAATATTCTCGCCGCGCGTTTTGTTAATCGCGGCAAGGCCTTTACCGCGGTGCGATATACCGATCACAACAACTTCACTAGCTACTACCGCGCTGATGGTACCAGCATGCGCAAAGCCTTTATCCGCACGCCGGTCGACTTCGCGCGCATCAGCTCACGCTTTAATCCTGGGCGCCTCCACCCTGTTTTGAACCGTATACGCGCGCACAAAGGCGTCGATTATGCCGCCGCAACCGGTACCCCGATCAAGGCAACCGGTGATGGCCGCGTGGTTTCCGCAGGACGTAAGGGCGGATACGGCAACGCAGTGGTTATCCAGCACGGCCAGAAATATCAGACGCTATACGGTCACATGGTCCGTTTCGCCAGCGGCATCACCGCCGGCACTCACGTCACGCAGGGGCAAGTCATTGGCTACGTCGGCATGACCGGCCTGGCTACCGGCCCGCATCTGCATTATGAGTTCCGCATTAACGGTCGCCACGTTGACCCACTGGGCGTCAAGCTACCCGTTGCCGATCCCATCCCGCAAAGTGAGCGCACTGCGTTCCTGGGCATAAGCAACAAGCTGATGGCGAGCATGGACCAACGTCGCCCCACACAGATCGCCGCGCAGGAACAGTAAGTGTGCGCACTCTATGTCGGTATCATGTCAGGCACCAGCCTGGATGGTATCGACATTGCCCTCTCCCGATTTGATCCCAAAAAGCAGCATGCTGACTGCCTGGATGCTATTTGCTGTCCCCTCCCCGAAGATCTGAAACAACAACTCCTGAGCCTTTGCAGCAGTGCGGACGACGAGATAGTGCGTGCCGGGCGAGCTGGAATAGCCTGGGCCACACTAGCCGCTGCAGGCGTAATACAACTGCTCCGACAAAACCAGCTCCACCCCTCCGATATACGCGCCATCGGCAGTCACGGACAAACCATTCGCCACCACCCCGAGCTAGGCTTTAGCCAGCAGATTGGTGCTCCTGCGCTACTGGCGGAGCAAACCGGCATTAACGTTATCAGTGACTTTCGTAGCAGAGATCTGGCCGCTGGCGGCGAAGGCGCACCGCTGGTACCAGCCTTTCATAGCTGGCTACTGAGCGACCCGGAACACACGCGCACCCTGATCAACATTGGTGGCTTTGCCAATCTCAGTATCATGCGACCAGGTATGACACCCGCCGGCTTTGATAGCGGGCCGGGTAACGCCTTGATGGATAGCTGGATTCAACAGCACAAGGGCTTGGCGTTTGACGAGGGTGGAAACTGGGCAAGAACAGGACGCGTAATACCCGAGCTACTGCAGGCAATGCTGAGCGATCCATACTTCTCACGAAGCGCTCCCAAAAGTACCGGCCGCGAGTATTTCAATCCGCACTGGCTGAGCACGTTTATCGCTAGCCAACCAAAAGAGCTGCGCTCCGAAGACGTGCAAGCGACCCTGCTGGCATTAACAGCTCACTCCATCGCAGACAGCGTTGCAGTCGCAGCTAGCGAGAGCACTTCGGTCTATTTGTGCGGCGGTGGCGCACGTAATACACTCCTGCTGGAACAGCTACAAACGCTACTCAAGCATCGGCAGGTGCGGACCACGGCGGCTTTGGGAGTTGATCCAGACTGGATGGAGGCCATAGCCTTCGCCTGGCTCGCCTGGCGTTTTGACGAACGCTTGCCCGGCAATTTACCCAGCGTCACAGGTGCCAGGGGTGAACGCATACTCGGCGCGCTCTACCCTGCTTGAACATCGTCTTACCTGTGGAATTAAACCGAGAAGGATGAACCGCAACCGCAAGTCGTTGCAGCGTTGGGGTTATTGATCACAAAGCGCGATCCTTCCAACCCCTCCTGATAATCTACTTCAGAACCGGCCAAGTATTGAAAGCTCATCGGATCGACTATCAGCTTGACCCCTTCGCGCTCAACAATGGTGTCGTCCTCGGCTAGCTCATCATCAAAGGTGAAACCATACTGAAATCCGGAACAGCCGCCGCCGGTAACGAATACCCGCAGACTCAATCGATCGTTCCCTTCTTCTTCAATCAGGTTACGTACCTTAGTTACCGCGTTATCACTAAAGATCAACGGGGTAGGAATATAGACTTCAGCGGTAGACATACAACCTCCAGCAACGAGTGCCGCAGCACAACAATTTAGCCATTATCCTTTTTCCCGAGTGTTTTGGTCAACTATTCTCCGAATCAAGCTGCAGGCCCTGCTCAACAGCCAGTTTCTGATCAGCCTCTTGGCCCAAATAATTCAGCTGCCCACTGATTTGTGCGCCCAACACCATCTCCATATAACGATAATGCAGGTCGCCACTAATCCGTGCCTTGGCGTCCAGTTCGAGGTGCTCCAGCGCGTGCACATCGCCAACCACCTGCCCATTGATAAGCACATGGGGCGCCGTGATGATGCCTTCGACATAGCCATGCTCGCTAACCCTGACTAACCCCTCTTCCGCTTGGATATTACCCAGCACCCGTCCATCGATCTGAACTGCGCCAGAGAACCGCAGGTCGCCGGTAATTTCCGCCTCTTGCGCAATGATGGTCGTCTTGCCACCGAACTGACTGATATCCGCCTTCTTGTGCTTGTCTGCTCCCCACATCAGGGTGTCGCTCCTGTGACTGTCCAATCAAAAACCTGTTCGACCAGGATTTTACCGTCTTTACTTGCTGCCAATTTAACCTGCTGCGGGACAAAACCCTCCGGCAGTCGCAACGTTGCCTGCTCGGCATTAGCTGGCACCACTTGAAAGTATCGAAAATCCAACACCAGCCCCACATCATCAGTGACAGCGCTCAACTGCTCCAGCTTTAGCGTAACAGCTTTGCCGCCCTGCTTACCGACCACTTCCAGCTGCAGCTTTGCCTGAACGGTATCGCTCTCGTTACCAACACGACTAACCATTACCTTGTAACGGAAAACACCGTCTTCTTCTGTGCCATGCAACTCAAATGCCTGAATTCGTATACCAGGGTCCATCGCGGCGGGCGCCAGCACACCTTGATATTGCGCGAGATTCTGCTGCAGCTTAAACAACTGCTCCTCTAGCTCGTGAACCATTTCGCGGCCTTCCACCGCTGCGTCCTTGGCCACTAGCAAATCGACTTCCAGCTGGTGATAGCGTTGCCGCCAGTCTTCAACCTCTTTGACTAACTGACCCTGACGCTCGATCAATGCCTGGCGTTCAAGCAAATAAGGCTGCTGCGATCGCATGGCGGCCTCCCAGCCTTGCCATGCACTAACCGGCACCAGAATCAGCAGCACAATAATCACCCCGCGCTTCCAGCGTCGAAAGGCCTTGGAGTCGCGGGGATGAATGGTGACACTGTGCTCTCGCAGCGGGCGCCGCCGCTTGAAGTTGAGCATCAGGGCATCATGGCCGGATGTGCCAGACCGGCACGCTCATCCAAGTTAAAGAGAATATTCATATTCTGCACGGCCTGCCCGGAGGCGCCTTTCACCAGATTGTCGATCACCGACAGCACCACTACCTTGTCCCCACCCTGCGGGCGATGCACAGCGATCCGGCATACATTGGCGCCGCGCACGCTGCGCGTCTCCGGATGACTTCCAGCGGGCATGACATCAACAAAAGGCTCGTCTGCGTAGCGCGCTTCAAACAAGGCCTGAAGATCGATACTGGTATCGGCAACGGTGGCATAGAGCGAGGAGTGAATGCCTCGAATCATGGGCGTCAAATGCGGCACAAAAGTCAGCCCAACCGGCTGACCGGCAGCCAGTTGCAGGCCCTGACGGATTTCCGGCAAATGCCGGTGACCTGCCACGCCATAGGCTTTCATGCTCTCGGTCGCCTCGCAAAATAGCGAGGGCACATTGGCGCCCCGACCGGCACCACTAACGCCTGACTTACAGTCAGCAATCAAATGTGCAGTATCCGCAATCCCGGCTTCCAGCAGAGGCAAGAAACCCAGCTGAGTGGCGGTTGGATAGCAACCGGGCACCGCAATCAAGCGAGCAAGCTTGATCGCCTCACGATTAACCTCAGGCAGCCCGTACACAGCCTCAGCCAGCAGCTCAGGGGCACCATGCGGCTGGTTATACCATTTGCTCCACTCCTGCGGGTCACGCAAGCGGAAGTCTGCGGACAGATCAATGATCTTTACTCCCGTGAGCAACAGCTCCGCCGCCATTGAGTGCGCGACGCCGTGCGGAGTAGCAAAAAACACCACGTCACAGGCACCTAGTTTTTGTGCGTCCGGCACGCTAAAACGCAGGTTGTCATAATGGCCGCGAAGGTTGGGATACATCTCGGCAACACTCACCCCGTCTTCAGATCGGGATGTAATGATCTCGACATGCGCCTCGGGATGCTGGGCTAACAGCCGCAGCAACTCTACCCCGGTGTAACCGGTTCCGCCTACAATGCCTACTTTGATCATCATTACTTCCTGAATTCGGTTAAATGGTGTTTGAATAATCCGTCTGCCGCACTTGGGCATCAAGTACCAGCGCGCGCAGCGTCACCCTATGATAAAAGCGCTGGCAGAAATTACCAGCGCGACCCCACTCCAGACAGGAGCAACTCGTGTACCTATGGATCAAGGCCTTTCACATCATGGCCATTATCACCTGGTTCGCCGGGCTATTTTATCTGCCACGCCTTTTCGTCTATCACGCGCAGAGTGAAGATAGTATCAGCCGCGAGCGGTTCAAGGTGATGGAGCGCAAACTCTATCGCGGCATTATGAACCCCTCGATGCTGGTTGCGCTGGCACTGGGCATCTGGCTGCTTTACCTGCAACCCGTCTGGCTTAGCCAAGGCTGGATGCACGCCAAGCTAACACTGGTCGTGCTGCTGGTAGGCTATCACCACATGTGCGGCGCCATGCTCAAGCGTTTCGCGGTTGATGCCAATACTCGCTCACACGTGTTCTACCGCTGGTTTAACGAGGCGCCGGTATTGGCTCTGGTCGGTATCGTCCTATTGGTTGTGCTCAAACCGTTCTGAACACGCCTAATAATCTGATGTTACCTGCTGGATCAATCAGCGCGCACCGCGCGCTCGTTGGCCCAGGCACGCAAGGCGTCGAGCTTCTCTGCCATGACAACGGACAAGGGTGAGGTCTCGCTTAACGCCTTGAGCACATGCCCATTGCCGACCGCCTGCTCGCCAGCTGCGGCGCTGTATACCGCGCTAACCACTGCTTGCTCTATCTCCGCGCCCGAGAAACCGTCACTCGCCTGCGCCAGCGCCGCAAGATCAAACTGCTCGACGGCCAATTCACGCTTGGCCAGGTGGATATGGAAAATATCCGCCCGAACCTGCGCACTCGGCAAATCGACAAAAAACAGCTCATCGATACGTCCTTTACGAATTAGCTCCGGGGGCAGCTGAGTCACATCATTTGAGGTCGCGACCAGAAATACCCGCGAACGGCGCTCGGCCATCCAGGTCAGCAGCGTCCCTAGCAGGCGCCGCGATACGCCCTGATCGCCACCTTCCGGCGCCAGCCCCTTCTCTATCTCGTCAATCCAGAGCACACAGGGCTCCAGCGCATCGGCCAATTGCAGGGCATCACGCAGGTTTTTTTCGGTTTCACCGATGTACTTGTTGTACAAACCGGCGACATCCAGCCGCAACAGCGGCAAACCCCACAACCCGGCAACGGCTTTGGCTGCCAGGCTTTTTCCTGCGCCCTGCACACCGACCAACAGCACACCGCGTGGAGTATCCTTGAGGCGCGGGTCACCGTTGAAGGCATGCTCTCGCTCGGATAACCAGCGTTTCAACTGGCTCAAGCCTCCCACATCGGCAAAGTGCGCGGTGTCCTGTTCATAGCTCAACACCCCCTGCATATCCAGGAGTTCGAACTTGGCCTTGTTTAACGTTGGCAGGTCTTCCTGAGTAATGGCACCATCATCGACGATCAGCTTGCGCGCCAACCGCCGTGCCTCTTCGTGCGTCGTCCCCCGCAGGTTGCGCACCACCTGCTGTAAAGTCTGATTATCGGTGCGCACCCGCTCGCCGCGATTCTGCTCGCTCCAACGCGTGGCCTCTTCACGCACGATGGCTGCCAGCTGCTCATCTGACGGCATGCTCAAGCTAATGCGCGCAGCAAGGCGGCTAAGCTCCGGCGGCAGCGGCACAGAGTGGCTAACCAGTACCAGCGTAGGCGCCACTTTCTCGGTCGCCATGGCAAGCATTTTGATCAGCCGCACAATGCGCGGCGAGTCGAGAAAGGGATGCACATCGCAGAAAACATAGAGCGCCGGCTCACCTGCACGACGAATCTGTTCCAACGCGGTTTCTGCGTCGCGTGTATCCTGCTCGGCATCCATGTCCGCGCCAAACCCCAGCCGGCTTAGCCCATCGATATGATTCCAGGTGTACCAGGTCTGTGCGCGGCGCACAGCCAGCGTGCCTATGGTCTGCAGCACTCGCTGCTCTTCCCAGGACTCGATGACCACCAAGCGTACCCGCGAATCCAATACCAACGCCAAATCATGAATATCGTTTTTCAAACGCACACTCCCTTGCTGCATTTTTCCGGGGCTGCGCCAAGCCGCCGCGGGTTGAACTAGTGCCATTCTAACCGGCTACCGTTACACTGACCGTCTACCGCCCGGGCACACCGGGATCATGTTGCATTATAAGGAGCTCAGCGTGGACTGCCTGTTCTGCAAGATCATAGACGGCAAGATTCCGTCAAAAAAGATATACGAAGACGAGCACAGCTTCGCCTTTCATGACATCAATCCACAAGCGCCGGTGCACTTTCTGGTCATCCCGAAAAAGCACATCGCCACTTTGAATGACATGACTGAGGACGACAGTGCGCTTGTTGGGCACTTGATTTTTACCGCGCAAAAGCTGGCAAAAGAGTTGGGCTGCGAGGCGGGCTTTCGTACCGTATTCAATTGCAACGAACAGGGCGGCCAAACGGTCTACCATATTCATCTGCACGTACTTGGTCAGCGTCAGCTGTCTTGGCCTCCGGGCTAAGCACTGACCTGAAACGCGATTCCAATACCCGCTTCCTGCACGTTGCACTTGCCACCGAGGAACAGACAATGAGCACATCACGTCATTACAGCTTTCTTGATCGGCTGCTGAACCAGGCCGATCAGTCATTGCGTACGCTGATACCAGGCGCGGCCCAGCCGAACCGGCCATCACCGGCCCAGCACTTGGCCAATGTGCCCATGCACGAGGAAGAGCGCAAACATATCGCGGGCCTGATGCGCATCAACCACACCGGCGAAGTCTGTGCACAAGCGCTTTATCAGGGGCAAGCGCTGACCGCGAAGCTACCCGATGTGCGCGAAAAGATGGAACATGCCGCAGCCGAAGAAATCGACCACCTGACATGGTGCGAACAACGCCTGACCGAGCTGCATAGCCGGACCAGCGTATTCAATCCGTTATTTTATGGTTTGTCATTTGGTGTTGGCGCCGCAGCCGGTCTGATCAGTGATCGCGTCAGTCTTGGCTTCGTGGCGGCTACCGAGCAACTGGTTGAACGCCATCTGGACGACCACCTGAACCAGCTACCGGAAGAAGACATCAAGTCACGCGCCATTCTTGAACAAATGCGCGAGGACGAAATCGAGCACGGCAATCAGGCATTGGAGGCGGGCGGCGCCATATTTCCTGCGCCGGTAAAACAGGCCATGACGCTGATGTCCAAGGTCATGACCAAGGCGACCTACAAAGCCTGATTCAGCGCTGCGCGGGTATCCGGCGCCTTGACATGGAAGACGCCAAACAACATGACCAGGGCGAACTGCTTTAGCGGTGAGCCCAGCGTCTTCAGCTGTTTACCCACCAAGCCCCACTCAACCAGGTGGATTAGCACGATGGCCAGTGCCAACCAGTTCAGGCGCTGCGGATCAGGAACCTGAACCAGGCCCAGAAGGCTAAGGGCAACCACCAGCCAAAAAGCCAGGGTCAGCAACTTGCCGACGAGAAACACCACACGCATTGTCTTACTCCTTTCCTTGGCGATTGATGAAAAAACCATGTTAGCGCTGGCGAGGGAAACCAGAAGGGCCTGACTCGCCATTGAGCAGGCCGACTGTGCCAAGCGCCTCCTATAGCCAATGCGCACCCGCTCTAGTCAATCTCAACAATCTCGTAATCGTGCGTAACTTCAACCCCCGCACGGCCCATCAGGATCGACGCTGAACAGTATTTCTCCGCAGAGAGTTCAACCGCGCGCTTGACGTGCACTTCCTTCAGATTCTTGCCTTTTACTACAAAATGCAGATGGATCTTGGTAAATACCTTGGGCTCGGTATCGGCCCGCTCGGCATCCAACAGAGTGTGCACATCGCGAATATCCTGGCGCGATTTTTTCAGAATACTCACGACATCATAGCTGGCGCAGCCACCAAGACCGACCAACACGGTCTCCATCGGACGAATACCCATATTGCGACCACCCGACTCTTCAGGGCCGTCCATTACCACTGTATGGCCACTACCTGACTCGCCCAAAAACATGGCTCCATCAACCCACTTGATATGCGCTTTCATCTATCTTTCCTGCCACTCAATCGCCTCAGATGAGGCGCAGAGTACCACAGCCACTACGCGACAGCCTGCCACACTGGCCATCATCGGAAAAACTGGACATACTCCCCGTTGGTCTCTGCTGAGGCTGACATCGATGCACTGCATCTTCGGTTCGCGCGACTACGCCCAGGACACGTTTAATGGTTTCTATCACCCTCACACCTAAAATAAAAAATCTCGATGCATTCCTTGCCCATTGCCATCGACGCCGGTTTTCGGCACGCAGTACAGTGATACACGCGGGCGACCAATCCGACAGCCTGTTCTACATAATCAAGGGCTCGGTCACCATTCTGATTGAAGATGATCAGGGCCGCGAAATGATCATTGCCTACTTGAATCAGGGCGACTTCTTCGGCGAGATGGGCCTGTTCGACATGACACCCGCGCCACACGACCGCACTGCCTGGGTACGCGCCAAAGTCGAGTGCGAGGTGGCTGAGATCAGCTACGCGAAATTCCGCGAACTGACTCAGCGCGATACCGAGTTGCTCTATGCGGTTGGCAAACAGATGGCCGAGCGCCTGCATGCCACTACCCGCAAGATGGGTGACCTGGCGTTCCTTGACGTCACCGGACGAGTTGCCGGCACCCTGCTGGAGCTATGCAAACAGCCCGACGCCATGACTCACCCTGACGGCATGCAGATCAAGATCACTCGTCAGGAAATCGGCCGCATTGTCGGCTGTTCACGAGAAATGGTCGGCCGCGTGCTCAAGAGCCTGGAAGAACAAGGCTTGATCGACGTCAAGGGCAAGACCATGGTGGTCTACGGCACTCGTTGAGCCGCCCTAGCTGTCCACCAGGCCTTCGAGCCGGTGGGCAGCGCCAACGGCTGCCACACTCTCGGCAGCTAGGCCCGGCCTCATGTACAATTCAGCGACTACGGATTCTTACTACGAGGTAAACATGGGCTTGAATAACGATTGGATGCAACGTGACATCTCGGTGCTTTGGCACCCCTGCACCCAGATGAAAGACCATGAACACATGCCGGTCATCCCTATCCAGCGCGGTGAGGGCATCTGGTTGCACGACTTCGAAGGCAACCGCTACATGGACGCGGTCAGCTCCTGGTGGGTCAATATCTTTGGCCACGCCAACCCCTATATCAATCAGCGCATCAAGGATCAGCTCGACACCCTTGAGCACGTTATTCTCGCCGGCTTCAGCCACCCGCCAGTGATCGAGCTGTCCGAGCGTCTGGTGAAAATGACACCTGCCTCCCTGACGCGCTGCTTTTACGCGGACAACGGCTCATCGTGCATCGAAGTTGCGCTGAAGATGAGCTTTCACTACTGGCTTAACACCGGCAAGCCCGAGAAAAAACGCTTTATCACTCTATCCAACAGCTATCACGGCGAAACCCTGGCTGCGCTCGCAGTGGGTGACGTCGCGCTGTACAAGGAAACCTATCAACCACTGCTGATGGAAGTGATCACGGTTCCCTCCCCTGACTGCTATGACCGCGAGGAAGGCGAGAGCTGGGAAGAGCACAGCCGCAAGATGTTCGCGCACATGGAAAAGGCGCTGGAGCAGAATCATGAAGAAGTGGCCGCCGTCATAGTCGAGCCGCTGATCCAGTGCGCTGGCGGCATGCGCATGTATCACCCCGTGTACCTCAAACTGCTGCGCGAAGCCTGCGATCGCTACGGCGTGCACCTGATTCACGACGAGATTGCGGTTGGCTTTGGCCGGACCGGCAGTCTATTCGCCTGTGAGCAAGCCGATATCGCCCCTGACTTTCTCTGTCTGTCCAAGGCATTGACCGCCGGCTACCTGCCGATGGCCGTGTGCATGACCAACGACAAGATTTATCAGGCCTTCTACGACGATTACGAGAGCATGCGCGCCTTCCTGCACTCACATAGTTACACCGGCAACCCACTGGCCTGCGCCGCCGCACTGGCGACGCTGGATCTGCTGGAGCGCGACAACGTGATCGAAGCCAATAAGTCACTGTCGGCTCACATGGCGAAAGCAACCGCACACTTTGCTGATCACCCTCACGTTGCAGAAGTGCGTCAGACCGGCATGGTGCTGGCCATCGAAATGGTCAAGAACAAAGCCACCAAAGAGGCCTACCCCTGGCAGGAGCGGCGCGGTATTCGGGTGTATCAGCACGCGCTGAAAAACGAGGCGATGCTGCGCCCACTCGGCAGCGTGGTCTATTTCATGCCGCCCTACGTGATCACGCCAGATCAGATCGACCATCTGGCCAGCGTCGCCTGGGAAGGTATTCAGCTGGCGACGCGAGACTGAATCGGTGCGCGTTTCTCGTTTTTATCTAGACGCACCACTGAGTCAGGGCGAGCAGACCCTGACCGGTGACGTAGCCCATTACATCGCCCGTGTGCTCCGGCTGGGGCCGGGTGCGCCCGTGCAGTTATTCAACGGCAGTGGTCAGGAGTGGCCCGGCGAGGTCGTCGCGGCGGGCAAGCGCGAAGTCGTCGTCACACTTGATGCAGCGATTGTAGGCATGAGCGAATCGCCGCTGCAGACTCATCTGGGTCAAGCCATGTCCCGCGGCGAGCGCATGGACTGGGCGATTCAGAAAGCCGTTGAACTGGGCGTGAATGAAATCACTCCGCTGTTCACCGAGCGCTGCGAGGTCAAACTGCAGGGCGAACGGGCAGACAAACGCCAGGCCCATTGGCAGCAGGTGGCGGTGAGCGCCTGCGAGCAATGCGGACGCAGCGTGGTGCCGACAATACACCCGCCAACCGCGCTGCGCGACTGGTTAAGCCCGCTCCAGGCCGACTTGAAACTGGTACTGCACCACCGCACAAACCAGGACCTTGACGCATTGCCGCGCCCGCAGTCGATGGCGCTACTGATTGGCCCCGAAGGTGGACTGAGCAGCGACGAGATTCAGCAGGCGGAAACCAGCGGCTTTGTTGCCGCCCGCTTCGGACCAAGGGTACTGCGTACCGAAACAGCGCCGGTAGTAGCACTAAGTATGGCCCAGCAACGCTGGGGTGATTTCTAGCAGGCCAGGCCGGAGCGGCACAGTCGATTGACCCCGCCCCCGGCCTTGGGTAATGTTCAGCGGTTTTATTGATCTCCAGACGAGGTAGCAGATGGCCCGGAAAAAAACCGCCGTGGACTTTGAACAGTCCCTTGGCTCACTGCAGACGCTGGTCGAGCGCCTGGAAAGTGGTGACCTCAGCCTGGAAGAATCGCTCAGCGCCTTTGAGCAAGGCGTCGTACTCACCCGCGACTGCCAACAGGCCCTTAGCCAAGCCGAGCAGAAGGTACAGCAGCTGGTTGAAAAAAACGGCGAGCTAACAACCGAACCTTTTGACGGCCCCGCTGAATGAGCAGTGGATTTACCGCCTACCTCGATCACTGCCAGGCTCGCATCAACCAATTTTTGCTAAGCCAGCTGAGTACGCCCCAGCCCAGACTCGAACGTCTGTACGCTGCCATGCGTTACAGCGTGGTTAATGGCGGTAAACGCGTGCGCCCGCTGCTGTGCTATGCCAGCTGTGAGGCACTTGGCGGCAATCAGGACGCCGCCGATCCGGCCGCCGGTGCCGTCGAGCTTATCCACGCCTACTCACTGATTCACGATGACCTGCCCGCCATGGACGACGACGATCTGCGCCGCGGCCAACCTACCTGCCATCGCGCCTTCGACGAAGCCACGGCGATTCTCGCCGGTGACGGGCTGCAGGCGCTGGCCTTCGACTGGCTGAGCCAACTCGGCACATGGCAACCGGCTACCCGCTTGCAGATGGTACAAACCCTGGCCCGGTCCGCTGGCCCTCAAGGCATGGTTGGCGGGCAAGCGATCGACCTGGGCGCCGTCGGCGAGAAAATCGATCAGACCACCCTGGAGCTGATGCATCGCCACAAGACCGGCGCACTGATCAGCGCCAGCATCCAACTCGGCGCGCTCGCCAGCGAGCGTGCGAGCAGCGAGCAACTACAAACACTTGAAGTCTACGCCGACTGTATCGGCCTGGCCTTTCAGGTGCAGGACGACATTCTCGATATCGAGAGCGAAACCAGCGTATTGGGCAAGCAACAGGGCGCCGATATCGCCCGTGACAAGCCCACCTACCCTGCGTTACTCGGCCTTGCTGGCGCGCATCAGCTGGCCCAGCAGCTGCGCGACCAAGCCGTCGCCGCCTTGCAACCATTGGGCGACAACGCCATCCAGTTAAAACAACTGGCAGACTACATAGTGCAACGCCGTTTTTGATCCACGGGTCGTTGGTGTTGGGCAATCGGGGTGCATCGGTTAAACTGGGCACTTGTTCACCTGCCATGTTTCATGGCACTCAGAGCCTTTTTGATGCCTAGCACGTTCCACGAAATACCGCACCAACGCCCCAGTACCCCGCTGCTGGACAGTCTTGATGACACAGCCCAACTGCGTGAGCTGGATGAAAGCCGCCTGCCTGTTCTAGCGGACGAGCTGCGCGCGTTTTTGCTCTGGAGCGTCGGTCAAACGGGTGGTCACTTTGGCGCCGGGCTAGGCGTAATTGAGCTGACCATCGCGCTGCACTATGCCTACCACACGCCTGAAGACAGACTGGTATGGGATGTCGGCCACCAGGCTTACCCGCACAAGATTCTCACTGGCCGCCGTGAACGCATGGCCAGTCTGCGCCAGAAAGAAGGCCTCGCAGCCTTTCCGCGCCGGGTAGAAAGCCCTTACGACACCTTTGGTGTTGGCCACTCCAGCACCTCAATCAGCGCCGCGCTAGGCATGGCAATTGCCGCCAACCTGCAAGGGCTGGACCGCCGTACCGTTGCCGTCATTGGCGATGGTGCTCTCACTGCCGGCATGGCATTTGAGGCGCTGAACCACGCCAGCGACGCGAAGGCCAATATGCTGGTGGTGTTGAATGACAACGATATGTCGATATCGCGCAACGTCGGCGGCCTGTCCAACTACCTGGCCAAGATTCTGTCCAGCCGCACCTACTCGCACATGCGCGAAGGCAGCAAAAAAGTCCTGTCCATGATCCCGCAGGCAATGGAGCTGGCGCGCAAGACCGAAGAGCACGCCAAGGGCCTGCTGGTGCCGGGCACCTTGTTTGAAGAGCTGGGCTGGAATTACATCGGCCCAATCGACGGCCACGACCTGCCCACCCTGGTTAACACCCTGAAGAACATGCGTGAGCTCAAGGGCCCGCAGTTTCTGCACGTGGTAACGCAAAAAGGCAAAGGCTTCTCACCGGCGGAAGCCGACCCTATTGGCTACCACGCGATCACCAAACTGGAACCCAAGCCCGCAGCGCCCAGCGGTGCCAGCAAGCCCAAATTTTCCAACATTTTCGGCCAGTGGCTGTGCGACATGGCCGCACAGGATGCCCGCTTGATCGGTATCACGCCGGCGATGAAGGAAGGCTCTGACCTGATTGCCTTCAGCGAGCAATACCCCGACCGCTATTTTGACGTCGCTATTGCCGAGCAGCACGCCGTCACGCTGGCTGCAGGCATGGCCTGCGAAGGCGCCAAGCCGGTGGTTGCCATTTACTCGACCTTTTTGCAGCGCGCTTACGACCAGGTTGTGCATGACGTTGCCGTGCAGAATCTGGATGTACTCTTTGCCATTGACCGGGCTGGCCTGGTCGGTGAAGACGGTCCGACTCACGCCGGCAGTTTCGACCTGTCCTTCCTGCGCTGCCTGCCCAACATGGTCATCATGGCCCCCGCCGATGAGAATGAGACCCGGCAGATGCTGACGACCGGTTTTCTGCACGAGGGTCCAGCGGCGGTCCGCTATCCACGCGGTACCGGCCCGGGCACACCGATTGACCCTGCGCTGGACACCCTGCCAATTGGCAAGGGGGTGATGACTCGCAAAGGACAAGAGGTCGCTATTCTGTGTTTCGGCACACTGCACCAGCAAGCGCTCATAGCCGCTGAAAAGCTGAACGCCAGCGTTGCCAACATGCGCTTCGTCAAACCATTGGACACCACACTGATCGCCGAGCTGAGTGCCACCCACAAGTTACTGGTCACGCTGGAAGAGAACGCGGTCATGGGCGGTGCAGGCAGCGCGGTCAATGAATGGTTGCTAGCTGAAGGCATCAACACGCCTGTGCTTAACCTGGGCTTGCCGGATATCTTTGTCGAGCATGCCAAGCCCGCGCAGATGCTGGCCGAATGCGGACTGGATGCCGAGGGTATTGAAGCCGCTATTCGCCGCCGCCTGAGCATTATCCCCGAGCCCGACCAAGGGCTTGACCCACCCACCTGAAAGCCCTAGAGTCCGCCCCTGTTCTTAGTACTCGCATTGGGTGCCTGATCCGCCACGCGGATCGGGTGAAACGGGAAGTCGGTTCAAGTCCGACGCTGCCCCCGCAACGGTAAAGAGTCGCAGGCATGCCTGCAGCTGCTGATCAGATGCCACTGTGCAACGCACGGGAAGGCGATCGCAGTCCGACTTTGAGCCCGGAGACCGGCCCATTGCGCGAAACACTGCCCGCTTGCGCGCAATGTTTCTGCTGAGGTGTCGCGGAGGGCGTCACCGGTCGGCGTGGTCGCCCGGTCACTACTGCATGGCACCCTCCTGACTCCCCGCCCTCCTCAAAAGCATTACTTTTGAGGATTCAGAATGAAACCAGCTCTACTCCTGTTGCCAGCGCTGCTGGCCAGCGCCGTTGCGCAAGCCAGCGACACGCTGGGCTTGTCCGATACCATTGTTACCGCGTCACGCATCGAGCAACCTCGCAGCTCCGTCCTGTCTGCCAATACCATCTTTGACAGAAACGATATCGAGCGGCTGCAGGCGCGCAGCGTGCCAGAGCTTCTGCGCAGAGTTCCGGGCGTTCAACAAAACAGCAACGGCGGCATTCCAGCCTACTTCGTTCGCGGCGGTAATACCGCGCAAACTCTGGTTCTGGTTGATGGTCAGCGAATTTCTTCTGCAACCACCGGCATAGCGCGGCTGGACTATCTGAATATCGACAACATAGAGCGCGTCGAAGTCATTCGTGGCCCCAGATCCTCTGTCTACGGCGCGGATGCGGTGGGCGGTGTGATCCAGATATTTACGCGCCAGGGACGCAATGGCTTGCAGCCCAGCGTGCGTCTTGGCGCAGGCACTAACCAGACCTACGAACGAAGCGTCAACATCAGCGGCGGCAACCAGAACACTCGCTTTATAGTAGGAGCCAGCCTGAACGAATCAGACGGCTTCGATCTGACAGCAGACAATCAAGGCAATGACCGTGATACGGATGGTCAACGCAATAAAGCTTTTTTTGGGCGTTTGGACCATGACTTCAATCAGGATTGGAGCGCTGGCGTCAGCGTCAACGAACAGAATGGCAAGAACGAGTACGACGACGCTTACGATGTCATGCCCGGCACTCCTGAAGACCAGTTCCGTGTGCGCGGCTATAACGGCTATGTGCAAGGCCGGCTCTCTGATACATGGCAAAGCCGTATTGAGCTGGGCCGCAGCGAAGATCGCAATAAAGCCGTAGGATCCAGATCCAACGACGGCAGCATTGCCACCTACCGACATTCAGCCAGCTGGCTGAACCAGATTCAGCTTTCAGCCAACCAGGAACTCAATATCGGGAGTGACTGGCAACGGGACCGACTGGATGCAACTAACGCTTATAGCAAGACTCGCCGCGAGAACCTGGGAGCATTTGCACAACACAGCTGGAGTACCGAAAGCTTCAGCACTGAGCTTGGAATGCGGCATGACGATAACCAGCATTTCGGCAACCACAACACCTGGAACGCCGCACTCGCCATACCCAGCGGTGACAACCAGCAGTGGATACTGAGCTACGCCACCGCTTTCCGTGCGCCGACCTTCAACGACCTGTATGCCCCGCCCGGCTGGGGTGGCAATCCTGATCTCGATCCAGAGCGCTCCCGCTCTATGGAGCTGCAGTGGCGTGCAGACTTTATGGACACCCATTTGGAAGCCTCTCTCTACCGCACCGATACCAAAGACCTGATTGCCTACGACAGCGGCTCTGCCCAAGTAGAAAATACCAAGCAAGCGCGCATCAATGGCCTTGAGGTATCGGTCGCTAGCGAGCTGATGGGCTGGACCGCGCAAACGGCCTTGAGCATCATCGACCCGCGCGACCGGCAGACCGGCAAAACCCTGCAGCTGCGGGCCAAGCGCACCCTGACAATGGATCTGGACCGCCGGTTCGGTAACCTGGGATTTGGCGCTACTTGGGCGCTATTCAGCCAGCGCTATGCCGACGCAGCCAACAGCGAAACGCTGGCAGGCTATGGCACGCTTGATCTTAGATCCAGCTGGCAAGCAACAACAGCAACGCGCCTGGACCTCAAGCTCAGTAACGTGCTGGATCGCGACTATCACCTGGGTACCTATCAGCGGCCCACAGGGCCTTGGCCAGCGCCATCGATCGACTATGCCTATCAGGAGCAAGGACGTGCAGCACTGGTCAGCGTGACCTGGACTCCACAGCTCTAAATCGCATTTCAGCCACAGGATGGATGGCCTCGGCCATCCATCCTGGCTGTCATCCGCTACAACTCTGCCGCCATCCAACTACCTCCTACCCCAAAACCAGATCACAGCTTGTCGCTTGCCCCTTGCGGCTTGGCGCTGCGTTTCAGGCATAATATGCCTTTGCCCAGACCGGAACTGACTCCCGTATGTTTTTCAGCGACGAGCGCCTGCACTTCTTCCGCCCGCTCACCAGCAAATACCGCGAACAGATAGTCGAATGCCTGCGCCTGCTGCACGAAAGGCTGTACAGCGCGCGCGCCGATTATGGCGAGTCGCTACGGCGCGAGCAGGTCGTGGATATCTTCTGCGAAGCACTGGAACGCGCGCCCCTGCTGGAAGGTGAAGACGACGACAGCAGTCGCTTCAAGAACAACCGCGAGCAGGCGGGCTGGGTGCTGGGCGCACTGCTGGACAACGGCTGGCTGGAGCGTCAGGTCGACCAAGCCACGTTCCAGTCCACCTACCCGTTCAGTCGCATGGGCCGATTGTTCACCCAATCGCTGGTGGAAGCCGATGGCCATAACGTGCGCACCCACCACCGCAACACGCGTAACACGCTGAACGCGCTTGCCGCATTCCTCAACCACGGCGAAGTCTACGACCTGCTCGACGCGCACGAATACTCCGAGCGCATCATTGCCGACTTCACCGACATCATCGCCGAGCTGGAAGAACGCAAGCGCGAACTGGTACGCGAGGTTGAGGCCCAGCAACTGGTGCAACAGGCCAGCGATCAGTTCTTTGATTTCATGGAAAAGCGCTTTCAGCCGGACGTCGCCATCCGACTGTCCGCCGACAGCGTTGAAAAGCACCGTGAGCGCATCCAGGACACCATCGACCGTATCCGCCGCAAACCACGTGAATGGAAAGCACACGCGGAGCGCGAGCTACGCCGGCTCGCACCGCATCTGTTGGTTGACGAGCATAGCTCGATACTCTGGCAACTGCTCGACGGCATCGAAAGCCGACTGCGCAACGCGTCCGACATCATGTTGCCAGCCCTGCGCAAAACCCTGCAGGGCTTTACCCAGCGCGCCGACATCATCATTCGCCAACTCAGCTACCTGCACAGCCAGAAACACACCGACGTCGTAGGTATTTGTCGCCAGCTCGCCGCACTCGACCCCGCTGAGTGCGACGCCCGCCTCAGCGCCGCCGGTGATGCCCTGGCCAGTGTCCGCGTGGGCCTGGTTGACCCGGCCGCCGTGCGCCTGCGCGAGCGCCGCGAACGCCCACCGGTGCATAGCTTGATGACTGAACTGGACCAACCGGACGACGCCACCCTGCGCGAGCTGGGCGTGCAGCAGCTACTCGACAAGGCCTTCAACATCAATGCCAGCAACCTGCGTGACTACCTGCGCAACGCGCTGGGCGCAGGCAAACGCATCGATAACCGCGATCTGCCGATCAGCAACGCCCGCGACCTGCTCGCACTCAGCCACCTGATAGAGCTGGCCGGAGCCGATCAGGCCAGCCATGGGCTGCGCGTGCGTATCGAGCCCAACGGTGAACCCATCACCGACGAAACCTACTTCTCCCGCCGCGATGGCTTCATCATCGACCTGGAACAAGACGATCATGCGTGACGCTTTAGATAGCCAACTCAACGAACGTGGCATCAGCCCGGAAGCCTTCTCCGAACTGATGATCCGCCTGCTCGACCGTGGCGTACTTTGCCGCGACGAAAGTCAGCGCGAAGCCGAACTCTATGACCGTTACCTGCAGGTTACCGAACAGGTAGAAGACTATCTCTCGGTGCTGCGCATTCGCGTGCTGCACGAACCGCGTTTCAACCTGCTGCGTATCTTTCCACCCGGCGCCGAAGTACCCGGCCTGGCCGACAGCGAAGATAGCTTCAACAATGGCCTGCGCGAGCGCCTGAACCAGCAGGAAGTCGCCCTGATTCTGGTGCTGCGCGCCGAGTACGATCAGGCACTGCGCGAAGGTCAGGTCGATGAGTTCGGACAGGTCATGCTCTCGCTGGAGGCGCTCAACCTCAGCTGCCGCAATTTGCTCGGCCGCTCGCTGCCCGAGCAACAAGGCGAGCGCAAGGCCCTCTTGCGCCGCCTGCGCCAACTCCGCCTGATTCGCAGCCCAAGTGATGCCGCGCTGGACGAAGGTGAAGCCTGGCTGACCATTCGCCCTGGCATTATCAGCCTGGTGACCGACAGCGCGCTGGCGCAGCTGGCCAATCCTGATCCCGATGAAAATGCCGACCGGCAGAGCGCCGAGGAGAACCACTGATGTATCTGAAACGCTCTATCACCGTAAACTGGGGCAATCTGCCGGTCGAGGAGCTGGACTACGGCCCGGTCAACCTGTTCTCCGGCGGCAACGGCTCAGGCAAAACCACCGCAGCCGACGCGCTGCAAACCCTGATGACCGCCGCCCACGACAACCTGTTCAACTACAACCCTGGTCAGGATGAAACCACCCAGCGTGGTCGCGGCGGCAAGCAGGTGCGTACCCTGGCGTCTTATGTGCTCGGCTGCGACGACGGTGCCTTCGCGCGCCCCTGGGATACCGATGGCTATATTGCCGGCGTCTTCCATCCCACCACCGGCGAAACAGCGGACCCGTTCACCGCCGTTATCGGTGTGCGTGCACACCTGGACGCCGCCGGTAGCAGCCGACAGGCACGGCAGGACGAACTGCTGCTGATGATCGTGCCGGGCGAAATGCTCTCGCTATCGCATTTTGTGCGCGATCAGAACGATGGCCGCCACGTGGTCGGCGTAACCGAACTACCCGAGTTGTTGCGCCGCCAGTACGGCAAACAGCAGGTCGAGGTCTACGACAAGAAAAGTACCTACCTGGCTCGGCTCTATGGTGCGCTGCGCGGCCGCTCTGACGCCGTCTCCGTACGCGAAGCCAAGCACGCAGCGCGCACCTTTGCCAATTTCATGGCGTATAAACCAGTCAAATCCATCGACCAGTTCGTTGCCGAAGAGGTACTGGAGGCACGCGAATTTGGCGACACTATCAAGCGTATCCGCGAGCTGCTGCGCACCGTACACGGCATGGAGCAGGAAGCCAGTCGCGTACGCGCCTCAGTCGAGTTGCTTTCCAGCGCCAGCCTGCAGGCGGAGCGTTATCAGGACAGTTGGCTAGAACGCACGGGGCTAGCCTATGCGGCGGCGGCGCAAAACTGGCACAAAAATCAACAGGGCTATCTCGCCGCGAAGGAAGAGCAAAAACAGCTTAGTGACGAGCTAGCCAGCGTGACCGATGACCAGCGCCTCACCGCAGAGCGCCTGCAGCAAGCGCACCTGGAGCTGGTACAACTGGAAGCCCGCAGACAAGGCATTCCTGCCCTGCAGAACAAAGATCAGCTGGAGCAACGCCAAAGCCAGCTAAGCGACCAGCTGCGGGCGGCGGTGCCCGCGCTGCTGACCCAGGCGCAACAACGGGATCGCAACATTGATGCCCTGCGCGCCACCCAGCAGCTGTTAAGCCAGCACAGCCTCAGCATGGAGCTGCCGCAACTGGCCAGCCGTGGCTGGCGTGAGCGCAGCCAGGCGGTACTCGCCGCCGAACAAGCGCCGGTAGCGGAGCTGAACCAACTGCTGGCCCGCGACTGGATTGATTTGACCCCGCTGGATGCCGGACTGGATGCCATTCGCAGCCAACAGACCAGCCACAATCAGCTGTCCGAACTGCTTAGCGCCAGCGATGCCGATGGCGTTACCTTGTTGCAGCGCGTTGATCGTCTGAGCCAAGAACGCAGCAACAGCCTTAACCAGCTGGAACGCCAGATCAACCAGACCAAGCAACAGATCAGCGCCCTGAGTTCCAGCCAGGTCGCCTATCCCGGTTACATTGCCGATGCGCTACGCGCGATTCGTCAGCAATGTCCGCAAGCCGATCCGCGTGTGCTCTGCGATCATGTCGAGATAACTGACCCCGATTGGCAAATGGCGATTGAAGGCTATATCGGCGGCAGCCGTTACGCCATTCTGGTCGAGACCGAGTATGAGGCGGAGGCGATCCGTATTGTGCGCCAACTGAGCAGCCGCGAACGCAACCGCGCCCGCGTGATTCAAGGCCACAAGGCCCGGCAGGATGCCGAGCGCATCAGCCTGCCGGAAGACTCCATCCTCACCGTGATGCGCTTCAGCCACAAGGTCGCCGAATACTATCTGCGCGCCTCCTACGCTAGCGTTAGCCGTGTGATGGATGCCGACGCTCTGCGCCATGCGCGGCGCGGGATCACCCGCGAAGGCATGGGGTCTGGCAACTACGCGCTGTTCCGCTGCGATATCGACGACAGCCAACTGGTGTTCGGTGCTGCCGCCCGCGAGCGCAACCTCGCCGCGCAAGAAGCTACGCTGGAGCAACTCAGCGTGCAGCGTCACAACCAGCAACAGCAGCACCTGGCGTTGCAGCAGCTGACCAAACTCCTGGGGCAGATACAGCCACTGGACTACGCCGCCCGCGCAGCGCAACTACTCGACAGCCAACGCCAGCTCAGAGACGTTGAACAGCAGCTCGAAATGCTGGATCTGGGGGCGCACAGCGACCTGGAAAACGAGCAGGATAAAGTTACCGGCCGGCACCGCGAACTAGAACAACAAGGCAAACAGCTGGGCGTGCAGCATGGCCGTCTGGAAGAAAAGCTGAGCAACACCGATCAGCGCATTCAGCAGTACGCCGCGCAGAGTGACCATTTGCTTGAGGCCAAAGATCAGGCCGAACAACACCTGCTGGAAGCGGCCAGCAAAGTACCCGGACTCGACCCGCAAGCGCGGCTGGAACAGCTTGACACCATGCTGCAGCAAAGCAGCGCCCAGTTCGATTTCAATGCCGACAGCCAAGCGCTGACCGCCACCCTGCACCGCCAGATAGTCGACCTGCAGCGCGCCATTGAACAATACAATCAGCAGACACAACCCGCTGACCAGATCGTCGCCGACAGCCCATCGGAGCTGCACAGCCTGGCCTTTTTCAGTCACATTGGCGGCCTGCGGCAGCAACTTGACAACCTGCACAACCGGCTGCGCAACAACGTGCTGCTGGAAAAGCAGGAGCAACTCGCCAGCCTGCGCGACAGCTTCAACACCACCTTCGTCAGCGATCTGTGCCACGAGATTCACCAGGCCATCAACGATGGCCGCCGCGTCCTGGAAAATCTCAACCAGGAGCTGGAACACCATCAATTCGGTGCCGACCGCGAGCGCTTTCAGTTCGACTGGGACTGGCTACCCGAGTACAAAGCCTACTGGGATTTCTTCCGCGAGATCATGCAAACGCCCAACCTGGGCGACGGCACCGGCTTGTTCGACAGCAGCCTGTCGGAGAAAGCCAGCGGCATTCGTGATCAACTGCTCAGCCTGCTGCTCGACGGTGATGAACAACAGGCCCTGCGCGAACTCGAACGCATCAGTGACTATCGCCGTTACCGCCGCTACGACATTCTCAAGCACCCAGCGGGTAAACAGCCCATTCGCCTCAGCGAATACGGCACCGGCTCCGGTGGTCAGCTGGAAACCCCAGCCTACATTATTCGCGCCGCAGCCGTGACGAGCGCCTTCCGTTTCAATGACGGCGACAGCCATCTGCGCATGGTGATCGTGGATGAAGCCTTCATGCACATGGACGAGACCCGCTCACGCGAAGTGATCGGCTACCTCACAGAGACCCTGGGCCTGCAGCTGATCTTCATCATGCCCACCAGCAAGGCCGGCCCCTTCCTGGAGCTGGTCAGCAATCAGTTCGTGTTCAGTAAAGTCCCAAGCAGCCAAGCTGTAGGCGAACTCAACACCCGCGTGCTGCTGGACCGTCAGCAGCTCAACCGCGACAAGGTCGCCGAGCTGTGGGCACAGCATCGCCGCGTGATTCGCCAACAGGGCGCGCTGGAGTTTATGGAGGATGTAATATAGGGCAGCCGGCGAGGTGCGGCCGGCCAGGTGCAGCCGGCGAGATGCGGCCGGAGAGGCGCGGCCCGCTAGCTAGGCGCCGTCAGTAACCCGCCGATCAGGATAGCCGAAACGAAAACGCCCCGCATAGCGGGGCGTTTGTCTTAGCTGCAAAGCCCGTCGCGGGCTCGCGTGCTAAGCGGCAAAGACCTCAAGCAACTTGCTGCAAAAGTCATCCAGGTCATCGGGGTTACGGCTGGTGATAAGCCCCTGCTCGTAACAAACCGACTGATCAACCCACTTGCCACCGGCGTTCTCTATATCGGTTTTCAAGCTAGGCCAGGAAGTCAGCGTGCGGCCCTTGACTACCCCCGCCTCAATCAGCGTCCAAGGTGCGTGACAGATTGCCGCCACCGGCTTACCGGCAGTAAAGAAAGCCGTGATGAACGCAATCGCGTGCTTATCCAGCCTCAACGTATCCGGGTTGGCCACGCCACCTGGCAACACCAGCGCATCATAATCATTGGCCAATACCTCTTGGGTAATACGGTCCACCTTGAAGGTGTCAGCTGCGGTGAGATGATTAAAGCCTTGCACATCCTCCGCCTCGGTCGATACCAGATGCAAGGTCGCGCCCGCCTCTTTAAGGTCCTGCCAAGGTCGGGTCAGTTCGATCTGCTCAACGCCTTCGGTCGCCAGAAACGCGATCTTTTTGCCATTCAGTGAGTTGCCCATAACGGCTCTCCTGTTCAGGTGACTGTTTCTGTTGGACGCATCTAAGGCTGTAGGTTCCCCGCCAGTTTAAAGCGATACCCCAGCGTTGGAGCCTCGCAGCATTGAATAACGTGGGGTTCTACCCCGTTACTGCGGACACTCTTGAAAAGAGGCACAATGTGCCAAAGGAGTGTTCATGTCCAAACGCAGAAAATACAGCCCTGAATTCAAGCGCGAAGCCATCGCGCTATCTCGCCAGC
>NZ_JACGWE010000018.1:0-75408 GCF_014077575.1 Pseudomonas sp. 5Ae-yellow
TACCGGCCAGCTTGAGGGGATCAACAATAAGATCAAAGTGATCAAGCGCATGGCCTATGGGTACCGCGACACCGATTACTTCTTCCTGAAGATCAAGGCCGCGTTCCCCGGACATACGTGATGAACCTAAAAAAAGGCCTAGCCGAAGCTAAGCCTTTGAAATCGTTGGTGGCTACACCTGGACTTGAACCAGGGACCCCAGCATTATGAATGCTGTGCTCTAACCAACTGAGCTATGTAGCCATCCGAGGCTGCGCATTATTCATTTCCGCGCGGGGGTTGTCAAGCCTGCGTGCTTATTTTTTAACTGGCATTTCAACTGGTTAACTTTTTCAGTCGGCAGACGTTGCGGGTTGCGCTGTTACCGTAACCGGGCAGTGCCTGGTTGCCGGTTATTCACTGCCCAAATGCAGTGCCGACGCTACGTGGCCGTCGCTTGCTTGTTCGGTGATGCTAACGTCTATCAGGTAAACGCGTTCGGGGTCCAGGCCGCCAGCGTCAACCAGATAGCTTTTTATTGCCGCGGCACGGCGCTGTGCCAGTTTGCGTAACATCAGGTTGCTGTGACTCCACAGGTCCAGCAACGCCTGTTCCATTTTTGCCGCGCGTTCCTCCTGGTTGAGTTGGCTCCATTCCTCCGGGGGCTGTTGTTTCAGGCGGGCGCGATAGATGCCTTCAAGCAGAGCAGGCTTATCTTCATCGTCGACCTCTATCAGCTCGCGAGAGGCGGGTACTTGTTCGCCCATGGCTTGTAGTGATTTGAACTGAAGTCGCTGGTATTCGCGGACGAGGCGCTCGCTTGCCAGTTGCGGGCCATCTACTGCTGCCGAGCTTACGCCCTCTACCTCCAGGGTGAGAGCCGGGCGCTGTTGCAGCGCGCTCGCCAGGGTGGTCAGCGTGGCCTCTGCGCCACTGCCAAGGGTCTCTCGGCCCGCGGTGAAGCTGACTTCGCTCAGGTCTTGCTCGTTGCCGCCAACGAGACCGGCAATAAACTTGAAAGGTGCCTGTGCGGCTCTGCCCACCAGATTGCGCAGCGTTTGCCAGATAATGGGCATGACGCTGAATTGCGGATCTGCTAGGTTGCCGGCTACCGGCAGTTGAATATCGATATTGCCTTTGCTGTCTTTCAGTAGGGCGATGGCCAAGCGTACTGGTAGATCCACGGCATCCGGACTATCGACCTTTTCACCGAGCTGCAGCCCTTCCAGCAGCACCTTGTTTTCGGCATTCAGTTGGCCTTGCTCAATCCGGTAGTGCAGATCCAGGTTTAGTCTCCCTTTGCGAATGCGGTAGCCAGCAAATTTGCCGGAATAGGGCGTGAGTGTGGTCAGTTCTACGTTGCGAAAGGTGGTCGCTATATCGAGGCTGTTGAGTGGGTCAAAGGGGGTCAGGCTACCTTTGATGCTGACCGGTGCGTAGCGGTCAATTTTGCCGGTCACGTTTACGCTGGCAGGTTTTGTACTTTGGTTATCCAAAGTGCCAATGTCGCCGTTGAGCTGGCCGATAGCTGCCGAGAAATCCGGCTGCAAACTGAAGTCGGCAAAATTGGCAGAGCCATCAGCAATGGTGACGCCACCAATACGAATAGCCATCGGAGCGCTGCTGCTTTGTTTCTGACTGGTGCCGGGTTGCTCAACGAGCAGGCCACTGAAGTTGGTGGTCAGGTTTTCGTTGATAATGAAACGGACATAGGGCTGTTGCAGCGCTACCTTATTGATTGTCAGGCTGTTGCCCTGATAATCGATGCTGCTGAGCTCAAGCTGTTGCCATTTCAGCAGGTCGCGCTCGCGCTCGGCATCAATGATGTGCAATTGGCTGACCTGTGCATCTCCGCTTACTTCAAGCGCTAGTGGTTCAAGTCCGTTTAAATTGATGTTGAGGTCGCTGTTGGCTAGTCCGCTGCGCAGCTGGATGCGCACCAGTGGCTCAAAATAGGGTCGAGCCAGTCGCAGGTCTATATTGCGCGTACTGGCTTTCAGAGTGGCACTCAGAGGCTTTAACTGTACCTGTCCGCTAGCGGATAGCTGCCCGTTGTTGTTGAGGCCGGTGGTCAGCTGCACGGAGAAGGGGGTGGTGCCAAGGCTATCGAACTGACTGATGCTGATATCGAGCGGGCCTACCTCCAAGGCAACTGGCTTACTTGGTACCCGATCAACCAGGTGTAGTTGGCTACCGTCCAGTGTCGCGTCCTTCAGTTGCACTCGCCATGGCGGGCTCTGAGTTGCAGGCGTCTGGGCTGCGGTAGCGGGGCTGGGCGCAGGATTGGCGACTTGCTGGGTGCTGTCCGTGACGTCAGCCGCTTGCGTTTGTCTGGTGCTCTGCTGGCTGGGCTCGGGTGTGCTCGTTTCCGCCTGGTTGGCGCTCGCTTGGGGTTTGCTGTCCAGTAGTGCCAGTAAGTCTATTGTTCCGTTTTGTTCGCGGGCGGCCCAAGCTTCCAGTTCGCTGCTGTGCAGCTGACCAATAACGACCTCACGCTTGGCCAGGTTTAGCGCGCTGTCACTGACGGTGAGGCTGGGCAGGCGCAGACGCGGTTTACCGTTGGCGTCGATACTGAGGGTGGTTAGCGCCAACTGCGCATTCTGTAATCTAAAGTCAGTTTGCTCTGAGAGGTCCAATTGATACTCGGTGCTCGCACTGAGCGCGCCGCTGTCGAGGTCCAGGTCGAACTGGTCACGAATATAGGGCCATAAGGTACTCAGTTGCGCATCCTGAATACTGAGGCTGCCGCTGGATGTGATGTTGGGAGCCAGGGTGGCGTTGCCTTGCCAGGCCAGGCGAGCACCGTTAGGGCCGCTGGCATTTAGCGTGATGGCGGTGGTTTCATCGGGTCTGGTGCTCAGGTTCTTGAGCTCCAGCGACAGGTCGTCATAGGCAAACTCGACTGCGGTTTGTGTGCGCTCGTCGATAAAATGCAGACTGTTTTTATTGAGCGCAACGCGGTCGATGCGCAGCGGGAAAAGGGCTTGGCTGGTATCGTCGCTAGCCGCCGCGTCCGCCTCAGGCAGGTTGAACAGCTTTGCCAGGTTGAGCGTGCCATCTTTGGCAAAGTGAACCTCGCCGTGCGCAGCATCCAGTTCAACGTCGGCCAAGTGCAGGGCCCCGGTCCACAGGCTATCGAGCTCGGCGTTCACGTAAAGTCGCTGAAAGGAGATATCTGGAGCGTCAGGGTCGCCGATCTGCAGATCCCAGAGCGTGGATTGCATGCTGAAAGGATTGAACTCGACCCTGCCCAGTTGCGCAGGCACTGTCGCCAGCCTGGACAGTTGGCTATTGATGGTATGCAGCGCTATGGCTGGGACTAGCAGAAACCCTGCTGTTGTGTAGATAAAGCTGGCGATCAGTAGTCCGACCGCAAGGCTTTTCTTGCGTATACGCATGAGCTAGCCGTCTCGGATGCAATAAGTAGGGAGATTATGGCACGTGAAGGCCGGTTCTGCGGCCCATGTCAGGCAAATATCAAGGCTGTTGCGACCTACACGGTCGTGCTTTGATATACCTGAAAGCCCTTACAATGGTTCTATAAAAATAAATAAGCGAATGACCATGCAGATAAAAAGATCGGGGGCAGTAGCTCTCCTGGCGCTGTGTTTATTGGGTGTTTTGGGGTTTGTATGGCCTCACTCTGGCAACGATATGATTTTCTTCGGCGGCCCCATCCTGACTGTTAATGCGAGCAACGAGGTCGTTGAGGCGCTGGCGGTGCGTGATGGCATTATCGTTGCTGTCGGCAGTCTGGATGAGGTCATGGGCGTCCGGTCCGCAGACACGCAACTTGTCGATCTGCAGGGCAGAGCCTTGATGCCGGGGTTTGTTGCGGCTCATGAGCATCCCACGTTAACCGCTGTATTCAATGGCGCGCATGACCTGTCGGGATTCAGTTACAAGCATAATGCTGAGGTATGGGCGGCGTTGCGTGAGGCGATTGCGGCTACACCCAAAGGCGACTGGGTGTATGCCGGCGGCATTGATGCGATTCTGACGCCTGATCTGCAGGTGCCCATGCGCGAAGCGCTGGATCAGTTGGCGCCGGACAATCCGGTGCTGCTGATTTCGCAGACGCTGCATTCGGCCTGGGCCAATTCTGCCGCCTTTGCCGCAGCGGGCGTGACCCGCGATACGCCTGATCCGGGTAAAGGGTCGTATTACGAGCGTGATGCTAACGGTGATTTCACGGGCTTCATCGCTGAAACACGTGCAATGCAGCCCTTTGTCACAGGCCTGCGCTCGCCGTTGCGGCTGCTTGGGCGTTATACCGATACCCTGGACGGATATCTTGCCGAAGGTTTCACCTCGGTCGCCTCGCTAGGCTACAACGTGCCGCCTTTGCTGGCTCGGTTTGCCGCTTCGCGACACCTTCAGCCGCGCATCCGGCAGTTCTTTTATCTGGTTGAGAGTGAGCTCGATTACCTGCCGGATTTGCCAGATACGCGTAACCCGTTTTTTCGTGTGCTTGGCGTCAAACTGTGGCACGACGGTTCACCTTATACCGGCAGCATGTTCACCTCGGCACCTTACCTTGATAGTCGGTTGGGCCGCACATTGGGTATTGAAGCGGGCAGTCACGGTGCGGCGATGATTGCCGAGCAAGAGCTGATCGAAAAAATCCAGGGATACCGTTCACAGGGCTGGCAGGTAGCGATCCACAGTCAGGGCGATGAATCTAATCGTCAGGTGGCTAAGGCCATCCTGGCGGCAGGTCAGCCCGGTTCCGGCGACGCCCTTATCCGGCTGGAGCATGCTGTGCTGTTACCGGCGGATTTGATGCCGGCGCTGGCGGAGCAGGGCGTGACGGTCAGTTTTCACATTAACCATATTCGCTATTACGGCGATGCTCTGGCGGAATCGATCATCGGCCGCTGGGCGGCGCAGCAGGTATTGCCAATACGCACCGCAGTGGATCTGGATATGCAGCCATCGCTGCACGCAGACAGCCCTATGTTTCCGACCGATGGATTTAGCCTGATGCAGACGGCGATCACTCGCAGAACTGATAGCGGTCGGCTTTTGAATGCGGATCAGTCTATCAATGTTCGCCAGGCGCTACGCGCGATGACTATTAACGCGGCCTACCAGCTCGGCATCGATAGTCAGACGGGCAGTTTGGAGGTCGGTAAATGGGCAGATCTGCAGGTGGTGACAGAGAACCCGTACGAGGTTGACGCAGAACGGCTCAATCGCTTGCAGACCCAAAAGGTGTATGTGGCTGGTAGGCTGGAGTTTGATAAAGCAGAGTAGTGCTGACGTAAAAAGCCCCTGCTCACTCAAGGCGGGCAGGGGCTTTTATGACAAACGCAATGCCTTAGACGTTGAAGCGGAAGTGGACTACGTCACCATCCTTGACGATGTATTCCTTACCTTCCAGGCGCCATTTTCCGGCTTCCTTGGCTCCGCTTTCACCGTTGTATTGAATAAAGTCTTCGTAGGCGGTGACCTCGGCGCGGATAAAGCCTTTCTCGAAGTCGGTATGAATGACGCCGGCGGCTTGTGGGGCTGTGGCACCGATTTTTACCGTCCAGGCGCGTACTTCCTTTACGCCAGCGGTGAAGTAGGTCTGCAGGCCCAGTAGCTCGTAGCCCGCGCGAATGACGCGGTTCAGGCCAGGCTCTTCCATCCCCATGGTCTCAAGAAACATCTGCTTTTCTTCGTCGTCATCCAGTTCGGCGATTTCGGCTTCGATCTTGTTGCAGACCGGCACGACAATAGCGCCTTCTTCGGCAGCGATGGCCTTCACTACGTCGAGTAGCGGGTTATCTTCAAAACCTTCTTCCGAGACGTTGGCAATGTACATGACCGGCTTGACGGTAAGCAGGTGGAACTGGCGCACAGTGGCACGTTCTTCCGGGCTGAAGTCTTTCAGTAGGGTGCGTGCAGGCTTGCCTTCGCTAAAGTGCGGAATCAGCTTTTCCAGCAGGGCTTTCTGCGCAATCGCCTCCTTGTCGCCGCCTTTGGCATTGCGGCTTACCCGGTATAGCTGCTTCTCGCAGCTGTCGAGGTCGGCGAAAATCAGTTCCAGGTCGATAATCTCGATATCGCGCTTGGGGTCAACACTGTTGGCAACGTGAATGACGTTTTCATCTTCGAAGCAGCGCACTACATGGGCGATGGCGTCTGTTTCGCGGATGTTGGCGAGAAACTTGTTGCCTAGGCCTTCACCCTTGGAGGCGCCTTCGACCAAGCCAGCGATGTCCACAAACTCCATGGTCGTTGGCAACACTTTCTGCGGCTTGACGATGTCGGCCAGCGCATCCAGGCGTGGGTCGGGCATCGGCACGATGCCGCTGTTCGGCTCAATGGTGCAGAAAGGGAAGTTTTCTGCCGCGATGCCGGATTTGGTCAACGCATTGAACAGGGTGGATTTGCCAACGTTGGGCAGACCGACAATACCGCAATTGAAACCCATAGTGATGTCCTTTGCCGTGTGTGGCGGCGCAAATTAGTTCAGGCTTTAAAACTGTGCAGGCGTTGCATGACGGCCGACCACTGTCCCTGGCTGATGCCGGGTAGTTCGCGGATGGCTTCGTCGATGCAAGCGTCGAGTGCTTCCTGTTCGGCTTTGGGCGCGCGGCCCAGTACAAAGCCGGTCACCTGCGAGCTGTGGCCAGGATGGCCAATACCCAAGCGCAGGCGGTAAAAAGTATTCTGATTGCCCAATTGAGCAATGATGTCCCGCAAGCCGTTGTGTCCGCCATGACCGCCGCCCTTTTTGCACTTGACCACGCCAGGCGGTAGATCAAGCTCATCATGGGCTACCAGAATTTCTTCCGGCGTAATGCGATAGAAACCAGCCAGCGCGGCAACAGCTTGCCCACTGCGGTTCATAAAGGTGGTGGGGATCAACAGGCGAATATCCTGACCATCAATTGTCAGGCGGCCGGTAAGGCCAAAAAACTTGCTTTCAGCACGCAGGCCGACGTTATGCCGGTCAGCCAGGCGCTCAATAAAAAGGGCGCCAGCGTTGTGGCGGGTCAGGTCATATTCAGGACCGGGATTTCCCAGTCCTACGATTAACTTGATTCCCTGCGTCACAACGGGCGCCCCTCTCGAGTCAGGCGGGAGTTTACTCCGCAGACTCCTCACCTTCGTCAGCTGCTGGAGCATCTTCTTCAGCTTCAACGGCTACGCGAGCTGCGTGCACGTTGGCGACTGGAAGATCGTGATCAGCGCCTTGGGCCAGAGCAGGAATGCTCACGCCTTTTGGCAGCTTCAGGCTGGACAAGTGAACGATATCGCCCAGATCGACTTCAGCCATGTCCACTTCAATGAACTCTGGCAGGTCTTTCGGCAGGCAGTTAACTTCAACGTCGGTCATGGTGTGAGAAATCACGCCACCGCTTTTCTTGACGCCGACACAAGTGTCTTCGTTCAGGAAGTGCAGGGGAACGTGAACAGTCACTTCGTGACCAGCTACCACGCGCAGGAAGTCAGCATGCATAACCATCGGCTTGGCGGGGTGACGCTGCAGAGCTTTCAGCAGTACGTCTTCTTTTTTGCCGTCAACTGACAGCTTGATGACGTGGGAGTAGAAAGCTTCGTTTTCCAGTGCTTTGTTCAGCTCGCGAGCAGCGATAGAGATGCTCTGCGGCTCTTTGTTGCCACCGTAAACGATAGCCGGCACCAGTGCATCGTTACGACGCAGGCGGCGGCTCGCACCTTTCCCCAGGTCGTTACGGGTATTCGCATTCAGAGAGAAGTCGACCATAAGTAGTCTCCTTGCAAAAACATCCGGGCACTTGCGACCAGTGCGTCGGATGATTGATGAAAAACCCGAGCTTATGCCCGGGTCGTTAAATCAGCGTCTTGTTCCTTAACGGAACATGGCGCTGATGGATTCTTCGTTGCTGATACGACGCATCGCTTCGGCAACAATGGGTGCCATATCCAATTGGCGGATACGATCACAGGCAGCTGCCGCGGGAGACAAGGGGATAGTGTTAGTCACTACCAGTTGGTCCAGTACGGAGTTGCTGATGTTTTCGATTGCCTTGCCCGAT
This sequence comes from Pseudomonas sp. 5Ae-yellow, assembly GCF_014077575.1. Classification (NCBI taxonomy): domain Bacteria; kingdom Pseudomonadati; phylum Pseudomonadota; class Gammaproteobacteria; order Pseudomonadales; family Pseudomonadaceae; genus Pseudomonas; species Pseudomonas sp. 5Ae-yellow. The sequence goes on from NZ_JACGWE010000018.1 coordinate 7,992, forward strand.
AGAATCGGGTGCGTGCAATAGGCAAATACTTGCGCCGCGCCGTGGTCTTTCAGAGCTTTGGCGGCATGGCACAGTGTGCCTGCAGTATCGACCATGTCGTCTACCAGCACGCAGTTGCGACCTTCGATGTCACCGATGATATGCATCACTTCAGACTGGTTGGCCTTTGGCCGACGCTTATCGATGATCGCCAGGTCTACACCCAGGCTTTTTGCCACTGCACGGGCACGCACAACGCCGCCGATGTCAGGGGAGACAATCATCAGATTGTCAAAACGTTGGTCCTGAATATCGTCAATCAGTACCGGTGAACCGTAGATATTGTCGACCGGAATGTCGAAAAAACCCTGGATCTGGTCAGCGTGCAGGTCAACGGTCAGCAGGCGATCAACGCCTACAGTGTCGAGCATGTCTGCTACGACCTTGGCGCTAATAGCGACACGGGCAGAGCGGGGGCGACGATCCTGGCGAGCGTAACCGAAGTAGGGAACGACAGCGGTGATGCGTGAGGCGGATGAGCGACGCAGAGCGTCAGCCATAACCACCATTTCCATCAGGTTGTCGTTGGTCGGTGCGCAGGTTGGCTGCAGGATGAAGACGTCTTTGCCGCGCACATTCTCATTCAGTTCGACGTTAACTTCGCCGTCACTGAAGCGGCCAACAGTGGCATCGCCCAGAGGAATGTGCAGCTCACGCACGACGCGCCGTGCCAGATCGGGGTTGGCGTTCCCCGTGAATACCATCATCTTGGACACGCAGCATTACCTTTTTTGGGTAGTGGTCTTTGCGATTATGGATTCACGTCTGGAGTGCAGAAAGCATCAACCAGTCAGACGTGGATCACTCTGTCTTGATTGCTGCCGGAGAGAAAATGGCAGGGGCGGCTGGATTCGAACCAACGCATGGCAGGATCAAAACCTGCTGCCTTACCGCTTGGCTACGCCCCTGTAACTATCCGGATGCACGGCTGCATCCTTAGTGCTTACTTGTTGATCAATTGATGTAACGGTGAAACGTTACAACCCTTGGCAACAAAGCTTCGCAGTGTGGCTGGCAACCGGGCGCGAACTTTATCAGCTTCGCGTTCATTTGGGAAGGCCCCAAATAAGCAACTGCCAGTTCCGGTCATCTTAGCCTCACAATAATTGTTTAGCAAGATCAACGTGTTACGAATTTCTGGGTAACGCGCTGCAACAACCGGTAAGCAGTCATTCCGACCGCCGACCTCACGGAAGGCCGCTAATGTAATGGGCGATGTGTCGCGCGTCAACCTCTGATCTGAAAAAATCTCTGCAGTACTGACTGAATAGGGCGGAATAACCACCAGATACCAGGGTTCTTCCAGCTCTACCGGGGTTAGTTTTTCGCCCACGCCTTCCGCCCAGGCGGCCTTGCCGTGCACGAATACCGGCACGTCAGCGCCCAGGGCTATTCCGATAGCAGCCAACTGGTCGTCGCTTAGATTGCTTTCCCATAGACGATTTAGCCCTACCAGAGTGGTCGCAGCGTCAGAGCTGCCGCCGCCGATACCGCCACCCATGGGCAGGCGCTTCTCAAGCGTGATATCAGCGCCGAGTGATGTTCCTGTGGCGTTTTGCAGGCGTTTAGCGGCTTTGACGATCAGGTTGTCTTCTGGAGCGACGCCCGGCAGCTCGGTGTGCAAGTTTATCTGGCCGTCGTCGCGGCAACTAAAGTGCAGGGTGTCGCCATAGTCAACAAACTGAAACAGGGTCTGCAGGTTGTGGTAGCCGTCTGCGCGGCGCCCGGTTATATGCAGAAACAGGTTGAGTTTGGCTGGTGCCGGCAGGCTGAGTGTTGCTGTGTTCATTCAGGGATTCGGGGTTTCCAGTCAGTGACGACGAGGGTGAGTAGCAGATCGTGCCCGGAAATTTGCAGTCGCTGCGGCAGTTGTACTTCGCCGACCTGCTGGTAACGACTGTACTCGACGGTCCAGCCACTTTGGTTCAGCCGCGCGAGGCGGCTATGGGTGTCCAGCTGCAATCGGCTGGGCGCATCTGGTGCGGGTAGGCCGCGTACCCACCAGAGCAGGTGTTCGACCGGCAGACGCCAGCCAATTTGCTGCTCCAGTAATGCCTCGGCGGAGTCGGCACTGACGGGTGCGCGACCGGCCACTTCAAGCGTGGTCTGTTTGTCGTCACCCTGAATGCGGGTCGCTCCGCGCCCCATGGGGCCGGACAGGCGAATGTCATAGTAATCATTGCGTTGCAGCCAGAAGAGGGTGCCGCTACCCGACTCTTGCGGTGCCCGCACGCCCAGTTTGCCCTGTAGTTCCCAGCTGCGGATGGGTTCTACCTGCTGACGATGGTGCTTCCATGCCTGAGGGTCACCGCCGAGCTCCAGCGTTTCCTTCTGGTGCAGGCTACTGCAGGCTGCGAGAGTCGTGGCTAGCAGGATGACGGTCAGGGTGCGCATAAATGACATGATTTACTCAGCTTCCAGGCGTTCGCGGGTGGCAGGGATCAATTGGCTGTCAGGTGCCTGTTCCAGGCCTTGCCTCCAGACCTGGCGGGCCTCCCGTTTGTTCCCTTGGCGCCAGAGCACTTCGCCCAGATGAGCAGCGACTTCCTGGTCAGGGAAGTTGGTAAAGGCGTCCCTCAGTAACTGCTCTGCGCGATCAAGATTACCGAGTCGATAGTGAACCCAGCCAAGGCTGTCGCGCACTGCCGGGTCATCCGGCGCTAGTGCGGCGGCCCGCTGCAGCAGGTCGAGCGCCTCGTCCAGCCTTTCATTGCGGTCGGCAAGGGTGTAGCCGAGGGCGTTCAGGGCCATGGCGTTATCAGGTTCGCGCTCAATAATGGTACTGAGATCCTGCACTGCGGCCTCGGAGTTGCCAAGCTGCTCGTTCAGCATGGCGCGGGTATACAATAAGCTGCTTTCCACTGGGTAAGCACGCAGCGCAGCGTTGGTTCGCTCGATAGCTTGCTCGGGCTGGTCGGCAAGCGTTTCAATCTCAATCTGGTATAGCGTCAGTGCGTGTTGTGGATACTCTTCGCGGTCCTTTTGCAGTAGCTCGCTCAGGGCGTCCAGATGCCCCTGTTTAACCAGGAGCTGACTGATCTGCAGGCGAGAAGTCAGCAATTCCGTGCCGCTGTTGATGCTTTGCCAAGTCTCTAGTGCAGCATCCGGGTCGCCGTTAGCCAGTTGCGCGTTGCCCAAATGGTAGCGCGCTGTGTTGTTGTTTGGATTGGTGTCCAGCACCTGTTGCAGTTGATCAACGGCTTCAGCGCTGTCGCCGAGTTCCAGATAGACCAGCCCTAGAGACAGGCGCAGGTCAGGGTCGTCCGGATTATCCCTGACCAGTTTGGCGTATTGGGTGCTAGCGGCGCGGTAGTCGCCGGAGCTCACCAGCATGCGGGCCAACAGTAAGCGCAAGCGGGTATCTGCCGGAAATGACTCCAGTCCGCGATAGAGGATTTCTTGGGCGCGCTTGGGATCGTTTTCTATTACCAGGCGGCTGTGCAGCAGGATGGCGGCGGGTGCCTTGTCCGTGCCGGGATGTTGCTCGAGTAGCTCAAGTGCTTCTTGCGAGCGGCCAGCCTGTTGCAGTAACAATGCCTTGGCAAAGGCTAATTGGGTGTTTTCAGGATGGCGTTGCAGCATCTGCGAAAGACTCTCAAGCAGCGCTTTGCGGGTTGGTTCGTCTGTTTCGGCTGCGGCCAGGGCGAGGAAGTCGAAGTGCGTCTCTCCATGCAGATCCAGAGCGCGCTGCATCATGTCCATGGCCTGCTCGTGCTGACCGGTACGAGCTAGGTGGATAGCCGCTGAGCGCAGGGCTTCCGGGTTCTGACTATCGAGTTCGACCCAAAGCAGCGCCATATCAAGCGCCGGTTTTTCAGCGCCGAGGAATTCGGCCACACGCATAGCTCGCTCGGTTACACCGGCATCGCGGGTCTCACGCGCCTGGTAGATATAGTTATCGAGCGCAATATCGAAGCGGTTGCGCTGCCCGGCAATCTCGGCGGTCAGCAGGTCGTAAAGCGTGTCCTGACGAAACTGGCCATACTCGACCGGTTCGGCCGGCTTTTCGACGGCTACGGCTGGTGCTGGCGCAGCTGGTTCCGGTGTTGACAGCGCACTGCAGCCGCCAAGCAGAAGTCCGCCCAGAGCCAACAGCAGCGGGGACGGAATAGATAAAGCCTTCATAGACACTCTCATACGCGACGTTTTGGTGGCTGTTGAACCGGTGCAGTATGGGGACGCTGCACCGCTGGGGATTGGTTAAGACGGCACGTGGAGGCCGCCGGCCAGGCTGGTTTCATCATGACACAGGATGTGACGCAAACCCATACTCTGCAAGGCGTGCGAGCGAAAACCGCGAAGGGCGCGGCGAATTGCCACCCCATAGGTTGGGAGCGGAAGCCAAGCGGTAATTGATCGACGTGGGGTAACATAGGACAATTAGTCGCTTTAGCAGTCGTTTCGTTCCGGCATCATGAGGCACCATGGGCTTTATTGCATTGGGCATCAATCACAAGACCGCAGGCGTGGAGGTACGCGAGCGCCTGTCGTTTGCACCTGAGCAGCTACCGGACGCGTTGTTGCGCCTGCGGGAAGAGACTGTCACTCAGGAAGTAGCCATTCTTTCTACCTGCAACCGCACCGAGCTTTATTGCGCTCAGGATCAGTTGGATGCAGACGGTCTGGTTAACTGGTTTGCTGCCTTTCACGGTATGACCGCTGAAGAGGTGCGTCGTTGCAGCTATCTGCATCAGGATGCGGGTGCGGTTAATCACATGATGCGCGTTGCTGCCGGACTGGACTCCATGGTGCTGGGCGAGCCTCAGATTCTGGGGCAGATGAAGGACGCCTGGCAGGCGGCGCGCACCGCTGGCACACTGGGGCCGCACCTTGATCGCTTGTTCCAGAGCACGTTCAACATGGCCAAGCAGGTGCGCACTGATACTCGTATTGGTGAAAATCCGGTCTCGGTCGCCTTTGCGGCGGTAAGCCTGTCCAAGCAGATATTCTCTGATCTTGGTCGTAGCACAGCGTTGCTGATTGGTGCCGGTGAAACCATAGGTCTGGTTGCGCGTCACCTCTACGATCAGGGTGTGGGCAAAATTATCGTCGCCAACCGCACGCTCGAACGCGCTGCAGTACTGGCCGAGCCTCTGGGTGGGCAGTCAATCGTGCTTAACCAGATTCCAGACGTGCTGGCGCAGTGCGATGTGATCATCAGCTCCACCGCCAGCCCCTTACCCATTCTTGGTAAGGGCGCGGTAGAACGAGCGCTCAAGCAGCGCAAGCATAAGCCCATGTTTATGGTCGATATTGCGGTGCCGCGTGATATCGAGCCGGAGGTAGGCGATCTGGCTGACGTTTATCTTTACAGCGTGGATGACCTGCATCAGGTGATCGAGGAAAACCTGCGGTCGCGTCAGGGCGCAGCCAATGCGGCTGAGCGGCTGATTGAGGTAGGTACCGATGACTTTATGCAGCGGCTCCGCGCGTTGGCTGCGGTGGACATAGTGCGCGACTATCGCACCAAGGCCGAGCAACTGCGCGACCAGGAGCTGCTCAAGGCGCAACAGAAACTGCAGCGCGGCGTGGATCCTGCGCAAGTGCTGGCCGAAATGGCGCGCGGTCTGACCAACAAGCTATTGCATGATCCCAGCGTCAAGTTAAAGCAAATGAGCGCCCAGGGGCGGGTCGAGGCGTTGGCGTTGGCGCAAGAGCTGTTCGCCTTGGGCGGAACGGCCGCAGACGTTGGCAGCCAAAGCAACACATCTTCATCCGATGCCGCACCGAACGCTAGACCCTCGAGCGCTGCGCATACCATCTTACAAGGCAAACAATGAAAGCATCCCTGTTGAACCGTCTGGATACCCTGAGCGAGCGTTTTGAGGAATTGTCAGCGCTGCTCAGCGATGCCGAGGTGATCAGCGATCAGGATCGTTTTCGGGCCTATTCCAAGGAGTACGCCGAGCTTGAGGCCACGGTAAAATGTTATGAATCCTGGCGCAGCGTGAAAGGCGACCTGGAGGAAGCCCGCAGCTTGCTCAAGGACAGCGACCCTGATCTGCGTGAGATGGCTGAAGAGGACGCTGCGGCCAGCGAGGCGCAGTTGGTAGAGCTGGAAGAGGAGTTGAACCGCCTGTTGCTGCCCAAAGACCCGAACGATGGGCGCAATGTGTTTCTCGAGGTGCGCGCCGGCACCGGCGGTGATGAGGCGGCGATCTTTGCCGGTGATCTGTTTCGGATGTATAGCCGCTATGCCGAGCGTCAGGGCTGGCGTATCGAGATATTGTCGGAAAACCAGGGCGAACATGGTGGCTACAAAGAGATAATCGCGCGCGTAGAGGGTCAGAGCGTGTATGCCAAGCTGAAATTTGAATCAGGTGCTCACCGTGTGCAACGCGTGCCTGCGACTGAATCTCAAGGCCGCATTCATACCTCAGCCTGTACGGTCGCGATTCTGCCGGAGATGGACGCGCAGGCCGAGATTGAGATCAACGCCAATGACCTGCGCGTGGACACCTTCCGCGCCTCTGGTGCAGGTGGACAGCATATCAACAAGACCGACTCTGCAATTCGCCTGACCCACCTGCCGAGTGGCATGGTAGTCGAGTGTCAGGATGAGCGTTCGCAGCACAAGAACCGCGCGCGCGCCATGAGCCTGTTGCAGGCAAAGTTGGTGAATCAGCAACGCGAAGCGCAGGACAAGGAAATTTCCGATACACGGCGCTCACTGGTCGGCTCGGGCGATCGCTCCGAGCGTATTCGCACCTACAACTTTCCGCAGGGGCGGGTCACCGACCATCGTATCAACCTGACGTTGTACAGCCTGGATGAGGTTATTCAAGGTGGTCTGGATGCGGTGGTTGAGCCATTGTTGCGCGAGTATCAGGCTGACCAATTGGCGGCGCTGGAAAACGTATGAGCCTGACGGTTGCAGAGCTGCTGGCGCAAGCCAATCTGCCGGACTCCGAAAGCCCCGTTCTGGATGCCGAGCTGTTGTTATGTCATGTGCTGGGAAAGGGGCGCAGTTATCTGCGTACCTGGCCTGAAGCACAGCCGAGTGCTGAGCAGGTTGAGCGCTTTTTGGTGCTGCTGGCTCGTCGCCGCACCGGCGAACCTGTGGCTTATTTGCTAGGCGAGCGCGGCTTCTGGAGCCTGGATTTACAGGTGAGCCCCGCTACTTTGATACCCCGTGCCGATACTGAGCGTCTGGTTGAGCTTGGCCTGGAGTTGGGGCCGACAGGCGTTGCGCAGGTGCTTGATCTGGGTACCGGCACCGGTGCGATTGCGCTGGCGCTGGCGGCGGAGCGTGGCGACTGGCAGCTGACCGGCAGTGATCGAGTGCCTGACGCGGTAGCCTTGGCGCAAAGCAATGCCGAGCGGCTGCAGTTGAGCAATACCCGCTTTTTGTTAAGTAACTGGTTTTCAGCGCTGCAAGGGCAGTGTTTTGATCTGATTCTTTCCAATCCGCCCTATATTGCCGCAGACGATCCGCATCTTGCCCAGGGCGATGTGCGTTTTGAGCCGCGCAGTGCACTGGTTAGCGGTGCCGACGGGCTGGACGACATTCGATTGTTGGTTGCTGCCGCACCGGATCATCTCAAGCAGGGCGGTTGGTTTTTGCTTGAGCATGGTTGGCAACAGTCTGCAGCCGTTCAGGCACTGTTGGTTGAGCGCGGGTTTGTTGACGTTGATAGTTGGACTGACCTGGCCGGCCATCCCCGGGTTACTGGAGGGTGCTGGCGTGGATGATCAGACGTTACTGCGCTACAGCCGACAAATTCTGTTGCCGCAAATTGACATCGATGGCCAGCAACGGCTGCTTGAGAGCCGGGTTCTGATTGTCGGGCTGGGCGGTCTGGGAGCGCCGGTTGCACTTTATCTGGCCGCTGCGGGCGTTGGCACCCTGGTGCTGGCAGACCACGATCAGGTCGATCTGACCAACCTGCAGCGCCAGATTATTCACCATAGCGACAGCGTCGGTCAGTTCAAGGTCGACTCTGCGCAAGAACGAGTACAGCAACTCAACCCGCAGGTGGTGTGTCGTAAAATTCCCTCTGCCTTGGCAGGAGAGGCGTTGCATGAAGCCATTGCCCAGGTTGATCTGGTACTGGACTGTTCTGATAACTTTCCCACCCGGCAAGCGGTAAACGCGGCCTGTGTCGCATTAGCTAAGCCGCTGGTCTCGGGGGCGGCAATTCGGTTGGAAGGCCAGCTCAGTGTATTTGATCCGCGTGACCCGCTCAGCCCCTGCTACCAGTGCCTGTATGGCGAAGGTGATGATACTGCGTTGAGTTGCAGTGAGGCCGGTGTGCTCGGACCACTAGTGGGTCTGGTTGGCAGTTTGCAGGCACTCGAAGCGCTCAAGCTACTGGTAGGTTTTGGTAAGCCTCTGGTGGGGCGCCTGCTATTGATTGATGCGCTGGATACACGCTTTCGCGAGATGCGCGTGCGGCGCGATCCGGCCTGCAGTTGCTGTTCCGGTGGGCCGCTGCCGTGAGTGCGCCCGTCGGTGTGTTCGACTCTGGCGTAGGCGGGTTGTCCGTGTTGCAGGAGATTCAGCAGCTACTGCCGTCCGAGTCACTGCTCTATGTCGCTGATAGTGCTTATGTGCCTTATGGCGAAAAACCGCCAGAGCAGATTCGTGAGCGCAGCCGCCTGATTGCCCGGTTTTTGTTCGAGCAGGGCGCCAAAGCGCTGGTGCTGGCGTGTAATACCGCGACGGCGGCCGCGATCAACGAACTGCGTGGCGAGTTTGATATGCCCATTATCGGTATGGAGCCGGCAGTTAAGCCCGCTGCTCTGGCGACGCGCAACGGTGTGGTGGGTGTGCTGGCCACAACCGGTACGCTGCAGAGTGCAAAATTCGCTGCGCTACTTGATCGCTTTGCCGGCTCGGTGCGAGTGCTTACCCAGCCATGTCCGGGTCTGGTCGAGTGCGTTGAGCGTGGTGAGTTGAATGGCCCTGAGGTAGAAGCCTTACTGCAACGCTACACCGCGCCGCTGCTGGCTGCCGGATGTGACACCCTGATTCTCGGCTGCACCCATTACCCCTTTCTTCGACCTGCGCTGCAACGCATCTTGCCAGCACAGATACAAGTGGTGGACACCGGCGCAGCCGTTGCTCGGCAGTTACAGGTAAGGCTGGCTGAAAGCGGCCTGCTGGCTGAGCCCGGACAGGCCATAACGCGATTCTGGAGTAGTGGCGACCCGCAATTGATGGGTTCGATATTACCGACTTTACTGAAAGTGGACGGCGCGGTAGATATTCTGCCTGTTTGAGAACTTTTTGCCGAAACACAGTCTATTTACTGTGTTTTTAACGAGAAGCTAAGGATTAAAGGATGAGAAAACAGAGCTTGCTGCTGGGCAGTATGCTGTCAGTCATGGCGTTTAGTTCCTCTGCTTGGGCGCTGGACGGTTTGACCTTCGAGGTAGGCCAGACCAATGAGTCCACGCAGACCTATCGCGTGGGGGCGCAGTTTGATTTTACCAACCCCCTTTGGCGGAGTGACGGCGGCGCCGTTGCCTTGGGTGGCTACTGGGATGCCGGTTTGACTCACTGGAGTGGCCTGGGCAGCGATAGCATCTCTTTGACGCCTATGTTTCGCCTGGAATTTGGGCCGGATAATGGTGGTGTGACACCTTTTCTTGAGGCGGGTATAGGGGCCTCGGTGTTTTCTGAGCCAGACCTGGGTGATGAGCGTGATCTGGGATCCAATTTCCAGTTTGAAGACCGCCTTGGTGCCGGTGTGCGGTTTGCCTCTGGTTCGGAATTAGGCTTGCGTTATTACCACTACTCGAACGCCGGTCTCGATGAGAGTAACCCAGGCATCAATAAGACGGCGCTCTATTATCGCTTCGACATCTAGTATCCAGTTCGACGAGACTTTCTAGTCTCGTCGTGACATTTGCAGCAGCCGAAACTGCTCACGATAGAGATGAGCGAAACCGTGCAGCAGAGGGAATATGAGTGCCCATATCGGCGCAAGTATCAGGGCTGTATGCTGGGGCCCCAGGGGTAGCATCACCGAATCGTTCAGCGCGCTGCCAGTGAAGTAGGACAAAGGTCCTGATATGGCGCCCAGGATGCTTGCCAGCCAGATAGGTTTGGCGGTCCAGGCCAGGCAGTGATTGAGCGTGGTTGCCAATAGCGCCCAGAGCAATACGAGCCAAATGGGCACCAGCGTATCCGTGCTGGCGAAGTCAAATACCCCGAGTTGCAACAGAAAAGAGTCTATCGCCGCTCCTACCAGGGCGACGCTGACCACCAGCTTACCCTCCGCCGCCCATGAACTGATCCAGATGAAGTGAATCAGGAGCGCCGCCGCCGGTATCAGCAACCACCAACTGGTCCCCCCCATGACACAAGCGAACCAGGCTGCTTGAAATAGCAGGGCGTTGGCAATCAGCCGGATTGGCATTTCATTCCCCCATGGCGTAAAGGTCCAGCTTGGGTCTGGCGTCTGGCTTGCTCAACAATACTTGAGCAGTGCCAATCGAGCGCTCGATAAAACCTCCCTCGCAGTAGCAAAGGTAGAACTCCCAGAGCCGAAAAAAGGCGTCATCATACCCGAGATGCTGAAGCTCGCCACGCGCAGCAATCAGGTTGTGGTGCCAGTGGCGCAGGGTTCTGGCGTAGTGGCTGCCGATGTCTTCCAAGTGCAGCATAGCCAGGTCGGTATGTTTGCGCGTCAGCTCACCAATGAGACTGATGGACGGGAGTGAGCCGCCCGGGAAGATATAGCGCTGGATGAAATCGACGCTGCGTCGCGCCTGATCATAGCGTTGGTCACGGATGGTGATTGCCTGCAGCAGCATCAGGCCGTGTGGCTTGAGACGTGCGGCGCAGGTTTCAAAATAGTTGCGAAAGTATTCATGGCCAACCGCTTCGATCATTTCGATGGAGACGAGTTTGTCGTATTGCCCCTCCAGCTCGCGATAGTCCTTGAGCAGCAGGGTAATACGGTCCTCCAGACCCAGTTCGCGGATACGTTGGGCGGTAAAGGCGTATTGCTCGTCAGACAGGGTAGTCGTGGTGACGCGGCAGCCATAATGGGTGGCAGCGTAGATCGCCATGCTGCCCCAGCCGGTGCCAATCTCCAGCAGGTGGTCATCGGCGGTCAGCTCCAGCTTGTTGCAGATGCGCTTGAGTTTATTCCACTGCGCTTGCTCCAGGTCATCTTCGCTCGGCGGGAAGATGGCGGCGGAGTACATCATGCTGGGATCGAGGAAGTTCTCAAACAGTGAATTGCCCAGGTCGTAATGGGCCTGAATGTTGCGCCGCGATCCATCCAGCGTATTGCGATTTAGCCAGTGCAGCCACTTTAGCGCTGGAGCGCCAAGGCGAGCGATACCCGTTTCCATGGCATCGAGCACGTCCAGGTTGCGCACGAACAGGCGGGTGACTGCGGTCAGGTCTGGCGTCGACCAGAAGCCATGGATATAAGCTTCGCCGGAGCCCACGCTGCCGTTGCTGGCAATGGTGGAGTAGGCGGCAGCGTCGTGCACATGGATCTCGGCGTGCAGTCCATCGCTGTCAGCCTGGCCAAAATGCAGCGTTTGCCCGTTCTCGTGGACGCTGAGGGTACCTCGATTCAGTGCCCTGAGCTGTCGCAAAACAGCTTGTCGACTGAGCCGGGTCAACCAGCTTTCCTTGTTGCTGCCAGCCAGGCTGCGGAGCGGTGCCGGCTGATTACTGCTAGTGCGTGAGCTCTTGGATGGAGACACGGGAGTTTGCTCAGGAGGTGTGTGTGTCATCGGACTGCTCCTTGGCTGTCGCGGCGGAGGAGGACTGCAGGGTGGTTTTAGTTTTTTGGTGGTCGAATATCGGCGTGCGTTTGAGCAGCAAACGTCCGGCCTCCCAGTAAATTGCGGCCAGTGTTTTCAACACCATAAACGGGAACGAGAGAGCCTCACCGCGCAGTAGCTTGCGGCTGAGCGGCTGGCGTTGCAGCGTCAGAGTGGCGTCAAATAGCCTGAGTGCTCCGTCCCAGTCTTCCATATGCACTCGCAGGTGTTCTGCGGGCTGGCTGAAGCGCATCCGGTAATCGAGGTCTTGCGGCAGAAACGGAGAAACGTGAAAAGCCTTTCGGGTTTCAACCTGTTGCTCTGTGCTATCCGGGTCTGCCTTGATGACATAGCAAAAGCGCTCATGCCACGGGGTGTTGGTTACTTCGGCGATGATTGCCTGCAGCAGACCCGCACGGTCGTAGCAGTAGAAAAACGAGACCGGGTTGAAGACGAAGCCAAAGCTGCGTACTTGAGTAAGTAGCTGTATCGAGCCATCAGCAATTACCCCCAGCTGGTCGGTTACCACACGCTGGGCACAGGCTTTCAGGGATTCGTCTGCAACACGCTCGTTGCTCAGGTAGTCGCTTTCTCGAAAACGCATGGGTGAGAACCAGCGACCGGACCAGAGTTTGCTCAGACTGAACACCTCACGCTGCTCGTCCAGATCCAGCAGCAGCAGGCTGGTACGGTACTTGAACGCATGCTGGCGCGGAGCGTGCCTGCGGTGGCGGACAAGTCCGCTGTACAGTGCGCTGGCCAAGGCCATTAGATTGACTCACCAAAGGCTTCGGTAACACGCAGGGCACTGACCACGCCATCTTCATGAAAACCGTTTGCCCAGTAGGCTCCGCAGAAGAAACTGTGGTTTTTACCCAACAGTTCTTGCCAGCGCCCCTGGGCTTGGGCCGCGGCCAGGCTGAATTGCGGGTGGGCGTAGGTGAAGCGCCGCAGAATCTTGTCCGGGTTGATTTGCTCGGTCTGATTCAGGCTGACGCAGAAGGTTTCATCCGCCTCCAGACCCTGCAAAATGTTCATGTTGTAGGTGAGGGCAGCCGGTTTTTCCTGCGTATCGCCAAGCCGGTAGTTCCAGCTGGCCCAGGCCAGTTTCCGGCGCGGTAACACGCTGGCATCGGTATGCAGTACCACATCATTATCGGCATAACCGATGGCGCCCAGAATCTCTTGCTCCGCCGCCGTTGCGTCGGCCATTAGGGCCAGGGCCTGATCGCTGTGACAAGCAAATACCACCTTGTCGAAACGCTCTTCGCCCGCAGCGGTAAAAATGGCCACATCCCGCTCGTTGCGCTCCACCCGTTGTACTGGCGTAGATAGGCGAATACGGTCTTTGAAAGGCTCGATGAGCGGCGCCACATAGCTGCGCGAGCCACCACAGATCACGCGCCATTGAGGCCTGTCCTTGATAGCCAGCAGGCCATGATTGCGGAAAAAACGGACAAAAAATTCCAGCGGAAAGTTGAGCATATCCTTTAGCGGCATTGACCAGATCGCTGCGCCCATGGGCACGATGTAATGCTCGGTAAAGCGTTTGCCGTAGCGCCGCTCGCGCAGGTAGTCACCCAGCGTCGGGTTTTGCCCCAGGGTGCCGTCGCGTAAGTCTTGCTGCGCCTCCTGATTGAAACGCAGGATATCGCGCAGCATCATCAGAAAGCCCGGTGAAATCAGATTGCGTTTGCGCGCAAACAGGGTTCTCAGTGTATTGCCGTTGTACTCAACACCACTCTTGGGGTCACTGACCGAAAAGCTCATTTCGGTAGGCTGTGATTCCACCCCGAGTTGTTGCATCAACTTGATGAAGTTGGGATAAGTCCAGTCATTGAACACGATAAAGCCGGTATCGATGGCGTAATCGCGACCACCAACATTCACGTCCACGGTGTGGGTGTGGCCGCCGACCCAGTCGGAGGCTTCAAATACGGTCACCTCGTGACGGCGTGAGAGCAGGCGGGCGCAGACCAGCCCCGATATTCCTGATCCTATGATTGCAACGCGCATTAGTTACTGCCCTCTTCGCTGGCCGGTCGCGCCAGCCGGCGGGTTAAAAGTACCCGTAACGCCGCCGGCAAGCTGCCGATCAGGCGTAGGATGGAAATGAAAACGGTGGGGAAGCGTATTTCGCGCTGTCCGCGCTCAATGCCCCGCAGTATGGTGCGCGCAGCTTTCTCGCTGCTCACCTGCATGGGCATGGGAAAGTCGTTGGCAGCGGTCAGTGGTGTATCCACAAAGCCCGGGCTGACCAGGCTGACCTTGATATCCCACTGAGCCAGGTCCAGTTCCAGTGATTGAAACAGATAGCGCACTGCGGCCTTGGACGCGCCATAGGCCTCAGCGCGCGGCAGCGGAACGTAAGTGACACTGCTGCCTACGCCAACCAGATGGGGTTTTGTGCCGGCACGCAGCAATGGCAGTGCCGCTTCAATGCAGTGCACCGTACCTTGTACGTTGGTTTGCATGACGCGGGCGAACAACGCCGAATCAAACGTCGGCAGGTCCATATACTCGCAGGTACCGGCGTTGAGAATCACCAGGTCCAGCGCCCCCCACGCAGAGTTGATTTGTTCTGCTGCGGTCTGTACGGCGTTGAGATCAGTCAAGTCGGCGGTAATAACCAGGATTTGCCCCGGATAGCGCTCGGCCAGCTCAAGCAGTGGTTTTGCACTGCGTGCGGTCAGTGCCAGTTTGTGGCCTTGTGCCGCGAGCTGTTCTGCCATGTTCAGCCCCATCCCGCTGGACGCGCCAGTCAACCAGACTCGCTTCTGTATGCTCATGCCAATCTCCTTTTCAGCCAGGCAATTATTCGCCCTAGCACGGGTAGGTGTTCGTAGAGCAGGGCGCCGGCGTCGTAGTAGTCGATATGTCGATATACTTTGCCGTCGCGGAACTGAATTAGAGTGCAGCCAGGGACGCAGATTGTTTTGCCGCCGGCCAACCGTGGGTGGCTGTAGCGCATGTTCCAGCGTAACAATGCTTGGTCTTCGTCAATACCGCTGCATTGCAGGAACTCGAACTGCAAGTCGCTGACATTGCTGTAGAGGTTTTCGCAGTAGCTACGCAGCGCGTCCAGCCCATGCACATCGTGTAAGGGGTCGGTGAAATGAATCTGCGCATCATAGAGATCGGCTAAGCGCGCAAGGTTATGCTTGTCTAACGCAGCGAAGCCCTCAGCGAACTCGTTGGCGAACTGGCTGGCGTTCATGGCGATTCTCCCAGGTTGCGAAAAGCATCGATGGCGCGCTGGCGACTGCTTTTCAGGTCGACGATGGGCGCGGGATAATCGAGTTGATTGAACATGTCCGCCGCTGGAGGGCTGTGAATCTGTTTAGCCGAGAGTCCAGCGAGCGCAGGCAACCAGGTACGAATAAAGCTGCCATCAGGATCGCACTTGAGTGACTGGCTGTGCGGGTTGAATACGCGGAAATAAGGTGCCGAATCGGTGCCGGTAGAAGCACTCCATTGCCAACCGCCGTTGTTGGCAGCCAGGTCACCGTCAATCAGGTGCTGCATAAACCAGCGCTCACCCTCGCGCCAGTCAATCAGCAGGTTTTTGCTCAAAAACATGGCGCTGATCATGCGCAGACGATTATGCATCCAGCCTGTTTGCAGCAGCTGCTGCATTGCAGCATCGACGATGGGAATACCGGTTTTACCCTGTTGCCAGGCGCGCAGACCTTCGGGGTCATTACGCCACTCCACCGCTTCGGTATCAGGCCGGAAGGCGCGGTGCATTGAAACTCTTGGGTAGCAGACCAGAATATGTTTGTAGAACTCGCGCCATAACAGCTCGTTTATCCAGCTGACGGCGCCTGGGTTGCCGCTATCAAATTCGCCCTGGTTCAGTTGTAGCGCAGCGTGCAGGCACTGGCGCTGCGAGAGCACGCCGGCAGCCAGATAAGCTGACAGTCGGCTGGTACCGTCGAGGTCAGGACGATCACGAGACTCTTCGTAATCTTCCAGCAGTTGTTCGCAAAAATACGACATGCGCTGTTGCGCCGCCTGTTCACCGGCAGGCCAGAGCTTTTGCTGATTTTCGCTTGTCGGGGTATAGCCGCTGAAGTGATCAGGGAGCGCACTGCTCTCGATGCCTGTGTCGGCCTGCTTGGCTGGCGCTGGATAGCAGGTTGGCAAGTGTCTGTGCAGTGACTCGTAGGCTTTGCGTCTGAACTGACTGTAGACCTTGAACATGGTGTCAGACTGGGTTCTGAGGCTCCCGGGCACGAACAGCAGCTGGTCGGTAAAGCGCTCGCACTGCAAGCCAGCTTCTTGCCAGGTGTCTTGTGTTGCGTCGTCGCGAGCTTGTTCGTGCACGCCATATTCATCGTTGAAGAAGAGCGCATCTGCACCCAGCTTCTGCGCGCAGTCGAGCAGTTTTTGCGGGCATTGTGACCAGCTATCTGCGTGCAGAAGCAGCAGTGGAATATTCAACTTTTGCAGGTCTTTTCTCAGCGCAGCAAGGTTTCTACGCCAGAAGTCGACTTTGATCGGGGCATCGTCGTGTTCTTGCCAGGTGCTGGGTGTGGCGATAAAAACGGCGACTGCCGCGCCGCGCTCCGCGGCGTGATACAGAGCCTGGTTGTCGTTGACGCGCAGGTCTGCGCGCAGCCAACACAGAGATAGCGTCGCCGGTTTTGTCATGACAAGGCCTCCGGCGCTGCCAGTTGCTGATGCAGGAGTTCAAAGCTTTTAGCGGGGCTGTTGCTCAGAAGTTTAATACCGCTGGCGCTCAGCTCATTCGCGTGCATCTGGATGATGGGACCTACAGCGAAGCGCTGGCAGTCCGTTTGCGCATTGAGCCTCGGCAGCTCGCGTTCCAGCTGTGTTGACTCCATGCGCTGGCTGCTGATTAGCACCATCGCTTGCAGCGGACAGCGCTCGTGCAGCAGCGTCAGCTCGCTGGCGGGCACCTGACCTTCCAGCATCACCAGTTGATAGCCAGCGCTGCTGAGTAGCATGCAGAGTAAGCTTTGGCGCGGTTCTGGGCTGGTATCCGAGAGATTGGCGAGGACTAGTCGCGCGCCCTGGTTATGTTCCTGCTCCTGCGTCAACCGGGAGGTAAGTTGGTTATGCAGCCAGGATTGCAGGAACTGCTTTTCCAGTTGGTTGCCGTAGTGGTTTGCCGGACGCTGCTCCAGTTCATCGAGCACGGGCTCAAGTAACTGTGCACAGACCAGTTGTGCGGGATAAAGCGCCATGAGCTCGCGGTATTGGCTTGCCAACTGGCGACCGTCAAAGCGCGAAAGGCTTAACAGAAAGATGTCTATCTGGTGCTGCCACAGCGATAGTTCAGGCGTGCTCGGCTCTGGTTGCTCACGTAGCAGGGTCGCTACCTGGCTGATAGCCACGCCACGCTCCAGCCAGGTAAGGATTTGCTGTATTTGCTGTAGCTGGTCAGCGGAGTAGAGCCGGTGACCCTTGGCGGTACGGTGCGGCTTTACCAGCCCGTAGCGTCTTTCCCAGGCGCGCAGGGTGACCGGGTTTACGCCCGTTTCCCGAGCGGCATCACGAATGGGGAGCATGGTAGGTTTATGGTTGGTCATGGTTGGCCTAGATGGCGTTGCGCAGGCTGAGTTCAGCCGGGTGCGGTTGCAGATAGGCCTGCTCTCCCAGATAAGGGTCTGGATGGTTGAGCAGATGATGTTTGAGCAGGGTGATAGGAACCACCAGTGGAACGGTTCCACGACGATAGTCATGGATCAGCTGGCTCAGCTCCTGTTTTTCCTGGGGTTTGAGCACTCTTTTGAAATGCCCAGCCAAATGTTGCAGGGCATTGCTATGGCCGCTGCGCTTTGCCGGTGTCTTCAAACATTGCATCAGCAGCGCGAAGTAACGTTCGGCCGTGATGTACAGATCTGTTTGACGCAAGTCGGCGAGCAGGGGGCCAAGTTGCCGATAGAGATTTTGCTGATGAGCCATGGCCAGGTACTTGTGGCGGGCATGAAATGACAGCAGCCGCGTAGATGTCAGTCCATCGCGTTGCAGCGCCCGCCATTGCGAGTAGACGATGACTCGGGTAACGAAATTCTCGCAGAGTACCGGGTCGTGCAGACGTCCTTCCTCTTCTACCGGCAGTAGAGGATTGCGCGCCATTAACCGTGCGGCGAAAGCGCCGCTGCCGGTGCCATCAGCCGGGTGACCGTTGTCACGGTATACCTTCACCCGCTCCATGCCGCAGCTGGGTGACTTCTGCATCAGGATAAAACCACAAAGCTCAGGATGTGCCTGGCTGACCTGCTCGGCGTAGTGTTGCAACGGCACCGTCAGATCCATGTTTGGATTTTTGCTGCCTAGTACCCGCGGCGAGGCGGCCTCGCCAACGAGTCGAATGGCGGGGCGGGGCGTCGCCATGCCAATGGCCACCTCCGGGCAGAAAGGCTTCAACGCGAACAGACGTCCCAGCTTTTGGGTGCACAGCGGCGAATGTTTGTGGCTGGCGTTGAAGCGCACAGCGTCGCCCATCAGGCATTGGCTAATGCCTACGGGAATGGGCTGCTCGATAGTTGCCTGCATGTGGCACCTCTTGCTGTGATAATTGCTGTGCTTGTACGTCAATATTTTTCGTGTACAAGAATAAGTGTACATAAGATCCATACTTGTACAAGTGATTTACAGGAATTATCTTCAGCCTACTTCCACCCCTGCTGCCAGGTATCGGCATCGTGTAAATCCTGCCAGTCAAGCTGCTGGCAGCGACCCGTCAGCACGGCTTCCAGCTCAATACTCAGCAGTGTGCTCTCGTCCTCGCTCCAGTGACAGGCGGTGACCATGAAGTGTTTTTCACGATGTTGCGGCTGCCGCGCTGTCCACTTTGAGCGCATCAGCTTGCGTGGGTTGAAGCGGTTTTGGCCGGCCATCATTGCACGCTCAGTACGGCTTTCGCGGCTTGCTGACCGCTTACCCAGGCTGCCTCCAGTCGCCCCCCCAGGCACCAGTCGCCACAGACATAAATGCCTTGTTCAGGTGCGGCCAACGCGCCCCATTCGCAATCTGCAGCGGGGCGGGCATACAACCAGCGGTGGGCCTGCTGAAAGACAGGTGTGGGAATATGTATGCCCAGTACCTCACCCATGGCAGCAACGAGCGCATCTACGATCTGCGCGGGGTCATCGTCCAGATGGGCCTCAGCCCAGGCGGGGGTTGACTGCAAAACCCAGTTTTCACTGTTGGCTCGACCAGGCTTGCTGGCCTCGCGTGCAATCCAGTCGAGTGGGCCGCTGCGAACGAACACGGCGTCTGCGCTGCTATCCAGTTTCTGCGGCAGTGTGATCGCCACTGCCCAGCCCGGCTCCATGCTGCTGTTGCTCGCTGGTGCTACCAGGTTGGCAACGCCCGCAAGCAAGGGCGCTGCTTGTGCCGGTGGAACGGCAACTATTACCTGATCGTAGGGACCGTGCAGCGTTTGTTGGCTATCCACGAGGTGCCATTGCTGCGCCTGCCGCTCAAGGCGTTCTATGCGGGTGCCGCTGACCAGCTCGGAGCTTGCCAGCAGCCCACGGCTAAGTGCGGTCATGCGCGGTGTACCGACAAATCGTTGCTGGCTGTCGTCAGAGGGGATCAAGCCTTTCTCGTCGTAGCGAAATAGGCGCGGTTGCCAGGTACTGATCAGGCCGGCGTCTGCCCAGCTTGCCGCTGCAGCGGCGAAGCCTGGGTCGCGCGCTGTGAAGTATTGGGTACCCATGTCAAAGGTGCCAAAATCGGTGCGCTTGCTGCTCATGCGCCCACCACTGCCGCGGCTTTTATCAAACAGGGTGACTTGAACTCCTGCTTCACGCAGCTTGCTGGCGGCGCTTAAGCCCGACATGCCGGCGCCAATAATCGCTACTCTTGGAGTGTGGCTCATGGTGTTCCTCAATAAATGTTAATCAGTGTTATAGGTTAAAATTATACATAAAAATAGTTTTGTATAAGATATTCTCTTTGCCTGTATCATATTTCAGCAATGAACTGCGAACTGGTTTGTTTGCGGCGTATTGATAGCCGCAGGCAGAGGTGTTTAATTGGAATATTTATCGACAGGGGATAGTGATGAATATACTGCTCACCGGCGGTACCGGTCTGATAGGTCGAGCCTTGTGCCGACGTCTGCTGACTGAAGGGCACCAGCTCACTGTGTGGAGCCGACGCCCCGCTGAAGTGCCTTCGCTCTGTGGCGCGCAGGTTAAGGGTGTGGCAGAGCTGGAGCAGCTAGACGGCCAGGCATTCGATGCGGTGGTCAACCTCGCGGGTGCTCCCATCGCTGATAAGCCGTGGACAGCCAAACGCAAGGCCGAACTATGGGAAAGTCGAGTGTCGTTGACCGAGCAACTTGTACAGTGGATAGGGCGCCAATCGGAAAAGCCTGCCGTGCTGGTCAGCGGCTCGGCAGTTGGCTGGTATGGCGATGGGGGGAGTGCTGAAATTACCGA
The DNA here is from genome assembly GCF_014077575.1 of Pseudomonas sp. 5Ae-yellow. NCBI lineage: Bacteria > Pseudomonadati > Pseudomonadota > Gammaproteobacteria > Pseudomonadales > Pseudomonadaceae > Pseudomonas > Pseudomonas sp. 5Ae-yellow. The sequence continues at coordinate 28,181 of NZ_JACGWE010000018.1, forward strand.
GCAAAGCCCGCCCAGATCGGAGTACACCCATACGCTGTGCGATGCCTGGGAGGCCGCCGCAAAGCGTGCCAACTCCTATGGCGTGCGCTTGTGTATCATGCGTACCGGTCTGGTATTGGCTACCAAAGACGGTTTTTTGGATCGCCTCAAGCTACCGTTCAAGTTGGGTTTGGGCGGTCCTATCGGCGGCGGCGAGCATTACATGCCTTGGGTTCATCTGGATGACGTTGTCAGCCTGATCGTATGGATGCTGCAAACACCTGATTGTCGTGGCCCTTACAACGCTACTGCGCCGCATCCGGCAACCAACCGGGAGTTTGTGCGCGCGCTGGGCAAGGCGCTGCACCGACCGGCTTTCATTCCTCTGCCGGGCTTTGTGCTCAAGCTGGCACTGGGAGAAATGTCCCGTCTGCTGCTGACCGGACAGCGGGCGCTGCCTGCCAAGGCAGAGGCTGAGGGCTTTAGTTTCAAGTACCCGCACCTGGACAAGGCGCTGGCGGCGGTTACTTAACCAAAAATGAATTGTAATAGCGGAGTATTCGATGTCTGAGCGTGGGATTTTGCTGGTTAATCTGGGGTCACCCAAGAGCACTCAAGTGAGTGATGTACGCCGCTATCTAAATCAGTTTTTGATGGACCCTTATGTAATCGATATTCCCTGGCCGCTGCGTCGGTTGTTGGTGGGCTTGATCCTGTTGACCCGGCCCAAGGCGTCTGCCCATGCCTATGCCTCTATCTGGTGGGAAGATGGTTCGCCATTGGTGGTGATCAGCCGTCGGGTGCAGCAGGCGCTGCAGGCACGTCTTGATATGCCGGTTGAGTTGGCAATGCGCTATGGCGAACCGTCCATTGAGCAGGGGCTGCTTAAGCTGGCCGCCACGCCGGGGGTGAAAGAGGTGCTGTTCATGCCGCAGTACCCGCAATTTGCGGATAGCACCATCACCACGTCTATTGTCGAGGCCAAGCGTGTGATCGCGGCGCATGGGTTGCAGATCAAGTTGAATGTGCTGCCCCCTTTCTACGACCGCCCGGAATATTTGGATGCCCTGGCTCAGCGCACTCAGCCGCATTTGCAGCAAGGCTTCGATTTTCTGCTGTTGAGCTATCATGGCTTGCCCGAGCGGCATCTGCGTAAAGCGGACCCAACGGGTAGCCATTGTCTGGCGACGCCGGACTGCTGCTCTCGTCCGTCGCCAGCGCATGCGAGCTGCTATCGTGCGCAGTGCACCTCTGTGAGCCGAGCGCTCGCTGAACGCTTGGGCTTGCGTGATGATCAGTGGTCGCAGTCCTTCCAGTCGCGCCTTGGACGCGACAAGTGGATTGAGCCTTATACCGAAGCGCGTATCGATGAGTTGGCGGCGCAGGGCGTGAAGCGCCTGTTGGTGGCTTGTCCGGCGTTTGTTACCGACTGCATCGAAACCCTGGAGGAGATTGGTGATCGAGCGCGCGAACAATTCATTGCCGCAGGTGGTGAGGAGTTGGTGCTGGTGCCTTGCCTGAATGATGATGCGCAGTGGCTCGATGTGTTGCAAGGCTGGAGCGAGAACACACCCGCTATGGCATAAGCGGGCGTGTAGGGGCGCGGCTTAGCCGCGCTTTAGCCACTGCGATAGTGCTAAATGCAGGCCCAATCCAATCAGAACAGTGCCCATCAAACGGTCGAACCAGTGTCCCATGCGATTGAAGCCGCGTCGCACTGAATCCCGGCTAAACAGCAGCGCCACCAGACAGAACCAGGCCCCCGTCGCGACGGCCAGGTAGAGGCCGTATCCAGCCTGAATCACCAGTGGTGTGTCGTGACTGATCACGACGGTAAACAGTGAAAGAAAAAACAGGGTTGCCTTGGGATTCAGGCCGTTGGTGATGAAGCCCTGTGCAATAGCCTGTCGCGCACTCATGCTCTTGAGTGGCGAGGCGATGTTGGTTTGCGCGCTGCTCTGCGGCTTGGCCCGTAACGCACGAATGCCGATGTATAGCAAATAAGCAGCGGCGAGCAATTTCATCAGATTGAACAGCCAGACTGACTGCGACACAATCAAGCCTATTCCCAGCAGCGAGTAGGTGACGTGAACGACGATGCCGCTGCCCAAGCCTAGCGCGGTAAATAGGCCGGCGCGCCGGCCACTGCTGACGCTATTGCGGATAACCACCGCAAAGTCGGGTCCTGGACTGATCACTGCCAGAAGGTGCACCAGGGCAACCAGCATAAATTCATTCCAATACATATCAGGGCTCCTTTTCGAGGCGGGTATTTTAACCACCCTCTGCCCGGACAGACAGGTACAGCGAGTATGCAAAATGCCTTCTCCATCGTTTTTTTAGATCAATCCACTCTGGATCAGGGTGACCTGGATATGCGGCCACTGACCGAGCTTGGCGCACGCTACCAGAGCTATGCGGTCACCGACCTTGAGCAGCGTATCGAGCGCATGCAGGATTGTGAGGTTGTGGTCACCAATAAGGTGCTGATAGATGCGCAGGTGATGGATGCCTGTCCGCAGCTAAAGTTGATCCTGCTGAGTGCAACGGGCACCAACAATGTTGATCTTGCCGCCGCTCGGGAACGTGGTATTGCCGTATCCAATTGCCAGGGTTATGGCACGCCTGCGGTGGCACAGCACACGCTGATGTTCATGTTGGTACTGATTACCCGGTTTGAATCCTATCGCCAGGCCGTGCGCGATGGTGCGTGGCAGCGTAGCAGTCAGTTTTGCTTGCTGGACTATCCAATTGGCGAATTGAGTGGTCGCACCTTGGGCATCCTGGGTTACGGTGAACTGGGGCAAGCGGTTGGTCGCTTGGCCGAGGCATTTGGTATGCGCCTGGTGGTGGGCGCACTACCCGGACGTGAGAAAGAGGGTAGGCCGGGGCTGGATAAACTGCTTGAGCAGGTCGATGTATTAAGCCTGCACTGCCCGCTGACCGAGCAAACACGCGACCTGATCAGCGCGCCTGAGTTAGCGCGTATGCGCCCTGGCAGTCTGCTGATCAATGCGGGTAGAGGCGGCCTGGTGAATGAGCAGGCGCTAGCGGATAGCCTGCGTGCAGGCCATCTGGGCGGCGCGGCTTGCGATGTGCTTACCAGCGAGCCGCCGCGTGACGGCAATCCCTTGTTGGCGGCAGATATACCTAATTTGCTGATCACTCCCCATAGTGCCTGGGGCAGTCGTGAAGCGCGGCAGCGCATTGTGGGTCAGTTGGCAGAGAATCTCCGGGCTTTCGCGCAAGGCGATGAGCTGCGCCGGGTTAATTGAGCGGGGATTACGCTAATTGTCGGGTAATACTCATTAGCGGCTCTGCACTCACCCAAATGGGTGGTGAGTAGTCAGGCATTTGGGCACTAGGGTGGTTTCCAGTAAAGGATAACCCTTGCCGTGGTTCAGCTGTCCCGGCTAATTCCCATGGATACGGGAACGCTGAATATGCCTGCTGCTTATCCCCAGTCCGCCCACTCAGGCGGCTTCTCTCTGCTGGAAGTGCTGATAGCAGTGCTGGTGCTTGCACTCGGTATTCTCGGTGCCGCGTCGCTGCAGCTCAACGCGCTGCGTTATCACTCCGGCGCGCTGTACGCGACCCAGGCCAACGTGCTGGCTCAGGACATGCTCGAGCGTATGCGGGCCAGCCCGGGGCAGCTCTCCGACTACAACCTGACGGTTGCATCGCCTTGTCTGGAGGGCCAATCCCTTCAGTTGGCACCGATCGCTGGCAGCATTATCGAGCAGGACAAAATCGACTTTTCCCGCGCTGTAGCCTGTGAGCTGCCAGACGGCCGTGCCTGGCTGACGGTCAAGAATGGAGTAGCGCTGGTGCGTCTGAGTTGGTCTGAGGACCGCCAGTTTGCAGATGCCCAGGATGCCGAGCTTGAGTTGTCTGCGCTGATTGGTGTGTCGCCATGACGACGGTTGATATTCGACTGAATCGAGGCTTCAGTCTGGTCGAGTTGCTGATTGCCATGGCATTAGGGTTGATGCTGACCCTGGGAGTGCTGGACGTTTTTCTCGCAACCAAAGAGAGCTTTGTTTTGCAGCAGCGCTCCGCTGCGATGCAGGAAAATGCGCGTTTTCTGTTAAGTCGTATGGCACAGGATATTCGCCAGGCGGGCCAGCTAGGTTGTCTTGATCTGCGCCGTTTACCGGCCGCTCAGCGCGCGGCCGTGCCGCCACAGGTGTCTGTGCCAGTAGCCTATCAGGGCGGCGTACTGCGCCTGGTCAGCGCGCAACCACTGTTGGCTGCTACTGCCACGGGGCAGCAAGTTTCTGCCGATAGCTTCGGCGCTCGGTGGCTGCTGGTCAGCAATTGTCTGAATCGGGCGCAGGTGCTAGAGGCGGATACACCGGTTACCGTCGGCCCTGACGACATGCTGATCCCTCTACGCCTGCTGGAATACCGGCAACAGGGGCAGCGAATCCAGGTACGCAGCAATGGGCGCGGTAATTTTGAGACCTTGATTGAAGGCGTAGCCAGTTTTGAACTGAGCTTTGGTATGGCGGCGCAGGCGCCTGATGTGGGTGCCTACGCCAGTTCTGTGGCAGCCGCTGACGCCGAACGTATCCGCAGTGTCCGCCTGGCAATGGTGCTTAGCGAACGTCCTGGCGAAGCTAATCAGAGGGGGCTGCAAGCCCAGCGTTATGTGCAGGTAACGGCAATACGTAACAGGATAGAGTGAACAGGGAGGACTCAAATGCTGTGCTATTGGAAGCAGCGTCAGCGTGGCGCGGTGCTACTGGTGAGTTTGGTTTTTTTGCTGCTGATGTCACTGGCGGCGCTAGCGGGAGTTGGTTCGGCTGCCAGTCAGGAAAGGATGGTGGCCAATTTGCAGCAGCGTAACTTGAGCTTTCAAGCCGCCGAGGCCGGTATACGCTGGGTTGAACAGCAGATTCGTATTAGTGCCCTACCGCTGCCGACCCGGCGTTGTGAGCTGGCGTCGTGTGCGTCGGCCATTGTGCCAGCTGAGATAACAGTTGGCTCCATGGCCGGTTGGCAACCCTTGCCCATCAGTGAGGGCAGTAAGCTGCGCAGTGGTGATGTACAGCTTTGGTACCGCCTTGAGCGTATCGGCAAAAGCACCATTCCGGTTCGTGTCGCTGTCAGCTCGCCCAGCATGCTGTATCGCCTTTCGGTGTTGAGTTTAAGCGGCACCAGCCGCACTGTGCTGGAGGCCACCTATGCGCATACGCGTCTTTAATCGCGGTTGGTTGCGGCTACTCATGACAGGGCTGGGGAGTTTTATAGTCGCTGGCGCGCACGCTTTCACGCCCATCAGCGGGCCTATTGCTGCAGTGCCTCAGGTACCGGCGAATGTGGTGCTGGTGCTGGATAACTCGACCAGTATGGTCTTGAACAAGATCGGCAATGAAACCCGATTGGATCTGGCGCGACGCACCGCGCGGCAGGTTATGTCCGAGTATCGGCACCTGCGTTTTGGTCTGTTTTCTTTTCGCGCTACCGAAGGCAGTGGCGACAGTACGCGTGATGCGCCCGGTGGCGAGCTACTGGTCCCTGTTGACAGCATTGACGCGGACTCTGTGGCAGGGCGGCAGCATTGGCAGCGGCTAAATGCTGCAATGGACAAGCTGGAGCCGCACACGGGCGATAATCGCGACGCCTGGACCTGGGCGCCGCTGGCAGAAACCCACTACGAGGTAACCCGTTATCTGCGCGGTATGCGTGCGTTTTATCCGCAGTCGCGCGGCGAATTGGAGCGGGAGCAGTTTGAGAGCCCGATTGAGTATCGTTGCCAGCGCACCGCCGGGCTCATCCTCGGCAGTGGCCTGCCTACCTATGATCGAGAATTTCCGCGGGGTCTGGCGCAGGACCCTGACGGCAGACGTCCAGAACAGAGTGCTGGCTTTCACTTGCCAGACTGGGATCAGGATCCGCTAGGCGACCTCGATGGGAGTAGTCCGATGGCGGAGGGCAGTAGCTTCTATCTGGATGATATCGCCGCCTTTGCCCATGATATCGACCTCCGCCAGAACGGGCGCGGCGCCTCTACGGATGCTGCAGGCAAGAGCTGGGATGATCCCGCCTTTATGCGCCAGTCCATGCAAACCTACATTGTGGGATTCAACAAAGAAGACCAGCGCCTTGACTCCGCCGCAAGGGCTGGAGGAGGCCGCTATTTCTCGCTCGACGATGCACAAGAGCTGCCATCAGCCATGGCAAGTGCCCTGCTTGAGGTCAGCTCATCATCCGGTTCGGGCGCGGGTGCTGTCGTAGCGGGCAGCGTTTTGCAGGCGGGCAGCAGTCGCTATTACCACACCCGATACGATCCTGCAGACTGGAGCGGCAGTCTGCAGGCATCCGTTTTGGACCAGCAAGGCTTGCCGTCGCGCTTATTATGGAGCACCGATCAGACGCTGCCTCCGGGTCAGACTGTGGGTGTTTTGCAAAGCTGGCGCTGGGGCGAAGGGTCTCAGTCCGGGTCGCCTGTATCGCTGGATACTAGTGCTTTCCAGCGGTTTAACCTTGATCAACAAAACCAGCTGCACGCCGCTGCCAGCGCGCTGGGCCTTGAGGGTGTGGATGCTGGGCAGCGGCTGCTCGATTGGGCTCGTGGTGAACGTGTTGACGGCTTGCGCTCCCGCCGTCATCAGTTGGGCGACATAATCAACTCCGCGCCAGTGCTGTTATCGCAGGTACCGTCTATCGGCGTGGCAAGTGATCAATACCGGCAACACCTGGCGAAACGACAGACCATGCAGGAGCTTATTATGGTCGGCGCCAATGATGGCTTCTTGCGTATCTTTGATACTGGCGGTCGTCAGGCATACGCTTATCTGCCCGCCACTTTGCATCCACGCGTAGGCGATTGGGCGCGCGCGGACTATGGTCGGAGTCAGCCTCACCTCAGTGGTGTAGATGGACGCATTAGCCTGGCGGATATTGAGCTATCGGGCGGTTGGGCAACCCTGGCGGCCAGTGGTCTGGGTGCGGGTGGTAAAGGCCTGTTTGCCCTCGAGGTCTTGGCCCCGGGGCGCACCGTTGCTCAACCTCGGGTACTTTGGGAGGTGAATGCCAATCAGCCTGGTTGGGATAGCCTTGGGTATGTATACGCCGAACCGCAGCTGGTTAATGCGGGCGGGAGAGCGTTGCTGCTGACGGGAAACGGTTACGGCAGCGAGCGCGCACTGGCAGAGCTGCTGGTCATTGATGCGACCAGTGGGCAGCTGCTGCGCAGCATTGCAGTCAGTGATCGAGCAGGTGTGGCCAGGGAAAACGGCCTGGCCGGTTTGACCCTGCAACGCGATGAGCAGGGGCGACTCACTGCCGCCTTTGCCGGTGACCAACACGGTCAGTTGTGGAAGTTTGATCTGAGTGATGCTGATTACCGGCATTGGTCGGTTGCGCATGGGGGATCGCCACTGTTTACCGCGGCCGATGATCAGCCCATCAGTGTTGCACCTTTACTGCACTCGAGTGCTGCGGCGTTAGGCGATTTGCTGCTGTTTGGAACGGGCCAGTTTTTGCAGTCGCAGGATCTCATTGATATCCAGCCCCAGTCTTTCTATGCGGTATTGGACGCGGCCTCACCGCCAAGCGGTGGGCTGACGCCCGGGCATTTGCAGCAACAACGTATATTGACTGAGCAGCCAGCAGGCGTGTCGGACGCCACTGTTCGTCTGTCTTCTGCCGCGTCGGTGGACTGGTCGCACCAGTATGGTTGGTATCTAAGCTTGCCTGGGCGTGGTGAAAAGGTCACCCGTACGGCGCGTATTAAAGATTCGCGCGTATTGTTCAGTAGCGGCTTTGTCCTGGGCGATGGCAGCGACCCCTGCGTTAGCCAGGCGGGAGGTTGGCTGATGTCATTGGCGCTGGATACAGGCGCGATGCTGTCGGTTGCGATCATGGACTCTGATGGCGACGGGCATGTCGATGGTCAGGACCAACCGATAGCGGGTGTCAGTCTGGATATAGGGCTGCCGGGGGAGTTGAGCCCATTGGATTTACCCGTCCGTGCAGGCAGTAAGGCGCAAACCGATTGCAACCCAGAGCTCTACCTGGTGCAGGGTTCGGATAACACTGCCGCAGTTCAGGGTCAGTCGCACTGCCTGTTTCAGCGGATTTTGTGGCGGCAGCTACTATGACGCCGCTCTCACCGAGCGTTTCTCGGGGTTTTACCCTGATCGAGTTGCTGGTAGCTCTGGTGATCGTTGGCATTTTATCGGCTATCGCTTACCCGTCCTATGTAGAGCATGTACGCAAAGTACATCGAGCTGAAGTGACCGGATTGCTGTTACAGAATGCGCACCGAATGGAGCGACACTTTGCTCGCCAGGGTAACTACGCTGAGGGGACAGTCGAGGGCTTGGCCAAGCAGAGCCCGGTTAACGGTAAGCCGGTGTATCGCTTGAGTCTGACGCATGAAAAGCAGCGTTACGAACTGCGAGCCACTGCAGTGGCTGGGGGGCCTATGGCGGATGATGTCTGTGCTAACTATCGCATTAATCAGATGGGGCAACGCACGCCAGCAGACCCGCGCTGCTGGCGCCGTTGACAGCGGTTACTTGGTCAGCTCTGCCTGGCCTTTGTCTGCGGGCAGTACCAGGTTCAGGATAATCGCGACTACGCCGCACAGACTGATACCCTGCAGGCTCAGGCTGTCGTTGCCAATCGCCATACCGCCAATACCGAATACCAGGGTCACGGACACGATGCACAGGTTGCGCGCTTGTGACAGGTCGACCTGCTGACGGATCAGGGTGTTCATGCCTACGACCGCGATTGAGCCGAACAGCAGGCAGAGAATGCCGCCCATGACAGGAACCGGCATGCTCAGCAGTACGGCGCCGAATTTGTCGACAAAAGACAAACCGATAGCGAATACCGCCGCCCAGATCATTACGTTGGGATTGAAGTTACGAGTCAGCATCACTGCGCCGGTCACTTCCGAGTAGGTGGTATTAGGTGGGCCGCCAAAGAGGGCAGCAGCGGACGTGGCGAGACCGTCACCCAGCAGGGTGTTCTGCAGGCCAGGCTTTTGCAGGTAATCCTTGCCCGTCACGCCACCAATCGCCAGCACATCGCCGATATGCTCGATGGCCGGTGCAATGGCTACCGGGATCATGAAAAGTATGGCGGCCAGCTTGAACTCGGGGGTAACAAACTCGGGAACCGCCAGCCAGGGCGCGGTAGTTACACTATCCAGGCTGGTTACACCCAGTATCCAGGAGAGCCCATAGCCGACGATCACGCCCGCGAGGATGGGGACCAGGCGGAACAGTCCTTTCGCGTACACAGCGACAAAAATGGTAGTTGCCAGGGACGCCATTGAGATGATCAGCGCCAGGTTGGTATCGACCAGCTGTTGACTGCCGTCGCCCGATTTCCCCGTTGCCATGTTGACGGCCACTGAGGCCAGCCCCAAGCCGATCACCATGATGACCGGACCTACTACCACTGGCGGCAGCAGACGTTGAATAAAGCCGGGCCCCCGCCAGCGAATTACCAGACTCAGCAAAATATAGGTAATGCCGGCAGCGAGCAGCCCGCCGAGGGTGGCGGGCAAGCCCCAGGTCTGGTTGCTGTAAAGAATAGGGGCGATGAAAGCGAAACTGGAGGCGAGAAAAATCGGGATCTGGCGGCGCGTGGTGAACTGAAAAATCAGCGTGCCGATACCCGCTGTGAACAGTGCCACGCTGGGGTCCATACTGGTGATCAATGGCATCAGTACCAGGGCACCAAAGGCGACAAACAGCATTTGCGAGCCAGCTAGCGCAGTGCGCCAGCCGTGAGTCTGAACGCCCTCCATCAAACGATATCCTTCTGCTTGGTACCGAAGATCTTATCGCCGGCATCACCGAGGCCGGGAATGATATAGCCCTGCTCGTTCAAGCGCTGATCCACCGAGGCGGTATAGATTTCCACGTCAGGGTGGGCTGCGTTGACACGTTCAATGCCCTCGGGTGCGGCAACCAGCACCAACGCGCGAATCTCGCGAGCCCCGGCCTTCTTCAACATGTCGATGGTAGCGATCATCGAGCCGCCGGTAGCCAGCATAGGATCGATGATGAGTGCGGTACGCTGGTTCAGTTCGCCTACCAACTTTTCCAGATAGGTATCGGCTTCCAGGGTTTCCTCATTACGAGCCAGACCGATGACGCTGACCTTGGCACTGGGGATAAGGCTGAGTACACCGTCGAGCATGCCCAGGCCAGCGCGCAGGATGGGCACCACGGTGACTTTTTTACCGCTCAGTTTTTCGACCTGAACGTCGCCACACCAGCCCTGAATGGTATGCGTTTCAACCAGCATGTCTTGCGTGGCTTCATAGGTCAGTAGCGCGGCGACTTCCTGGGCCAGCTCGCGGAAATTCTTGGTGCTGATTTCGTCGCGGCGCATCAGGCCCAGTTTGTGGCGGATCAGAGGATGACGGATTTCTTTGACATTCATTAGGGGCTCTCTCGTGCTGGCGTCAAGCGGGCGTGGAAAAATACTGCTATAGACTAAACGAATGTGAACAAGCGGTCATCTTCCGCAAAAGCTCCGTTATACTTGCGCATCGCACGCAACATCAGTATTTTTCGCCCCCTTTCTTATCATCCAGCTCTGGAGGTTCTGCATGTCGGCAGATCTGCAACACATTAAACAGGTCATGGCCGAGGCGGATTGCCTGTTCACCGAGGCTCAGGTAGAGGCCGCGCTAGACAGTCTGGCTGCTGATATTTGCGACCGCCTGGTGGACAGTAACCCGATTGTCTACAGCGTTATGAACGGTGGTTTGATCATTACTGGAAAGCTGTTGCCCAAGTTGCCTTTCCCGATGGAAGTCAGCTATCTGCATGCGACCCGTTATCGCAACAAACTGTCCGGTGGTGAGCTGTTCTGGAAGGCGCGCGCGGAGCATTCGCTGGTCGGGCGCACGGTATTGATCGTCGATGACATTCTGGATGAGGGCCACACTCTGGCAGCTATCGTTGAGTATTGCCGCGATGCAGGCGCGGACAAGGTCTTCACCGCGGTGCTGCTCGACAAGCAGCATGATCGTAAAGCCTACGCCGGTATGCGGGCCGACTTTACCGGGCTGGATGTCGAAGACCGCTATATCTTTGGTTACGGTCTCGATTACAAGGGGTACTGGCGTAACGCGGCGGGTATCTTCGCGCTAAAGGGGCACTGACAACATGCGTCTGTGCGTATTGATCGCGCTGGCTATTATCAGCTGCTATACGTTAGCAGCTCCGGTGACGCTGCCGCATGATGAATACATGCCGGCAGATGTTTACAGCCTACGGCAGGACAAGCCTGAGCAAATACTCTTTCAGGTAGAGCAGTATCGGGTTTTGTTTGCCACTGAACAGCGTCCAGGCGTTGTTTCTTCTACGCCAGAGGCGAGCAGTTTATTGTTTCTGCAGGGGCGGTCGTTGCTGCCAGGCGCTGCGATTACGCGAGCGCAAGTGAGCTTTGTGCCGCCAGGGGTAACCTTGCGTCCGGCGCAGCTGGATGGCCGTAGCCAGACACTGATGCTTATGTATCCCGAGTCGATGCTGCCGCTACTTTTGCAGCAGCTGGAAAGCCCCGGCGCGGAGTACGTGCAGGCTCGCTTTTACGGCAATGGCCTGATTTGGGGTGATATTCATTCCGCGGCTCAGGTAGCGCGACCCTGATAATACTGCGCTGGTGAGCATCGGTCCGGGTGGTTACAATGCCTGCTTTCCAGCCTGCCAATGAGGAATTGTTATGCGTAAAGATAAAGAAAAAGTGATTGGCGAGCCGATGACCGATGAGCAGGTGGCAGTCTTTCTGCAGGCTCGGCCTTATGCGGATGAGTCGGCGGATCTGCATGTACTGGTGCGCGCTTATCGCGGCTTGCGGGTTGAGGACTTCGAGCGTTTTCTAGTGATGTTCAAGGCGGAAGGCTTTGATCTCAACGCCACTGATGAGCAGGGCCGCACTTTCTTGCAGACGGCTAAAAATCATGCTCAGAGTGAAGATTATGTTGCGGTGTTGGAAGCGGCAGGCGCACGCTGAATCTAGATGTGCTGTAGAGGCCAGCGCTGACTGCTCGTAACCGTCTGTGCTGGCAACAATGCATGACGGGGTAGCGGTGCGCCAATCCAGCGAAAGTTGATTTCAGTAACGCGAGCCCAGTTGTCACCGGCAGGGGCTCGCTTCAGCTCCCACAGTGCGACACAGCGACCGCGTTGATCCAGTTGAGCATAGTATTGGCGTTGACGACGCAGAAGCAGGCTTAAGCCAAACATGGAGTGTCCTCCGCTGTGTGTTTGTACCTAGTCTAGGTAGCCGCCATTGCAGCTTTATGACAGCTCAGGCAGCTGTTTCCGCGCTGGGAACCGGCGTATGCTGCGCCTGTCGAAGGTTTCAAGTATCTTTTTATTATCCCCTTTTGATTTAACGGCAGGAGTCCCGCGTTATGCTCAAGCGTGCAGGTATTTTTATGTTGGCTATGGTTACCATTGGCTTGGTGGGCTGCGCCCACAGCCCTCAGCAGCTCAATGTGCAGCCACAGATTAACAAGCCGCTCAATTCAGTGGCGCGACAGCAGCCAGTGGTGGTGACAGTTCAGGATGTGCGTCAATCAAAGATTCTAGGCACTCGCGGTGGCATTTACCCTGACTCCAGCAGCATTACCCTGAGTGACAACACGATCAATGCGGTGCGTCAGCAGGTAGAGCAGGGCGTGCGTCAGCTGGGCTTCAATGTCGTGCCTGAGGGTACGCCAAACGCGAATCATCTTACGGTTGGTTTGAGCGACATGACGTATCAGTCGCCGAAAGGCACTGCCTATGTTACCCAGGCCGACTTGAGTGCCACCTTTACGGCCGAGGCGCGCAATATGAACAAGAACTACCAGGGGCGTTACAGCTCATCGTTGCAGCAGCGTTTTGGTTATGCACCTAATCAGGCAACTAATACCAAAATGGTGACGGATGTGATGAGTGATGCCTTGACTCGCGTTTTTCAGGATCAACAGCTGATTCAGATTCTTCAGCAGTAGTTATTCAAGGCCACAAAAAAACCAGCCTGCGGGCTGGTTTTTTTGTGGCTGGATGCGCCCTAGCTGGCAGGTGCCGGTGGCTCGTCCTGCAGCATCTCGTCATGCTCTGTCATATTCCAGGGCAGTACACCCGGAGAAATATGCAGGAAGTGCAGATACTTCTCGAAGTGATCGAGTATGTCGCCGATGATTTCCTGCTCGTCATAGCCGTAAACATCGTACGTCTGGCCACCGCGGCGCAGGAAGACTTCGGCGCGATAATAGTACTGATCGTTTTCTCCCTCGCGTTGCATTTCAGGATAGGCAAACGTTGGGCGGCTGTACTCGCGCAGGCGCACCTCGTAGATAAAGTCCAACTGATCAGGTTTGTTGATCTCCAGATAAGCGCGGCCATGCTCGGTGTCGAGTTTGGCCTCCGCTGGCCAGCCTTGCTCAATCAGACTTTGGCTCAGGCGCTGCATTCCCGGCATTACCGTTTTGTCGATGAACCCTTCTACGTCATTACGATCGGGAAAGTTGACGATCCCCGCCAGACGTTTTTTCCAGTTCGCCGCCAGACTGTCTTCGCTATAGCGGCTGACCTGCATATGATGCAGCAGACTGACATCACGATGCCCCTCGATGACCAGGGCCCGCCACATCCCCAACATGGCGATGATCATGATGATGGCAAAAGGCAGGGCCGTAACGATGGTCATGGTTTGCAGCGCACTCAGGCCGCCCGCCATCAGCAGTACCGCGGCAACCACACCTTCGAGGATGGCCCAGAACGCTCGCTGTAGTGCAGGTGTATGCATCAGGCCGCCTGAAGCGAGCGAGTCGATAACCAGGGACCCGGAGTCCGAAGAGGTGACGAAGAACGTGACGATCAGGATAACCGTGATAAAGGAGACGATAGACGTCAGCGGTAAGTGTTCAAAGAGCTTGAACAGCGCTATCGCTTTGTCGTTCTGCACCTCGGTGATCAGCGCGGTATAGCCTTCGTTCATGATCAGGTGCAGGGCGGTATCACCGAACACTGAAAACCACATAAAGGTAAAGATCGTTGGCACCAGCATGACGCCGAATACAAATTGGCGGATGGTGCGGCCGCGGCTGATTTTGGCGATAAACAGGCCAACAAATGGTGCCCAGGCAATGGTCCAGCCAAAGATAAAGAGGGTCCAGTTGCCGATCCAGTCGCTGTGGGTGTAGGCCTGCAGGTTGAAGGTACGCTCGACAATATTATTCAGGTAGCTGCCGGTATTTTGCAGGAAAGCTTCCAGAATAAAGATCGATGGACCCACCAGGAACACGAACAGCATCAGGGCAACGGCCAGTACCATGTTGAGAATCGACAGGTTCTTAACACCCTTGTCCAGGCCTGCGACGACTGAGATCAAGGCCAGGGCAGTAACTGCCGCAATAGTAATAACCTGAACAGTATTGCTGATGGGGATGCTCGGCCACAGGTAGTGCAGCCCTGCGTTGATCTGCGCAACGGACAAACCCAGTGTGGTGGCGATACCAAAGAGCGTGCCAAGGATAGCGACCACGTCGACGGTGTGACCGATCGGGCCATAAATTTTGTCGCCGATTAAAGGGTAAAGCGCAGAACGCATTGATAACGGCAGACCGTGACGGAAGGAAAAGTACGCCAGTACCAGGCCAACCAGGCCATAGATGGCCCAGATATGAAAGCCCCAGTGAAAGAAGGCAATTTGCATCGCCTGCTTGGCAGCATCCAGTGTTTCGGCCGTGCCTGCGGGGGGATTGGCGAAGTGGGTTACTGGTTCAGCAACGCCAAAGAAAAGTAGCGCGATGCCGTAGCCTGCTGAGAACAGCATGGCAAACCAGGCTGGAAAGCTGTATTGCGGCGCGGCGTGGTCCGGGCCCAGCTTGATATTGCCCCAGCTGCTGCAGGCAACGATCACGATGAACAGCAGGAAACTGGCCACGGCCAACATGTAAAACCAGCCAAAGGTTTCGGTGATGTAAGCCAGTGTGACGGAAAAAACGTCGCCGGCTAGCTCTGGGCTACTTATGGTACCTATTACCAGTAGTAAGGTGACGATGACGGCAGGCGCGAATACGGGGACCAGAATGGTCGAGCGCCAGCCGGATTTGGCTTCTGTCATGAACGGCTCCTTCTTCGAATTCAGGTCGCCAATTCTCCGCGGCGACCGGGTCGGCTAGCGCCGAGCCTGTCATCAGTATAGTGATGAGCAGGACTTCGCCATCCTCCTTATGAGAATAAGCGCAGGGTCAGTCTACTGATTGCTCCTCTGCTTCGTCTTCATCGTTATAGTATTCGACCCGCACGCGCACGCTGCCTGTGCGGATCATGCCAAGTTGCTCAGCCGCTATCTGTGACACATCAATAACGCGATGGCCGACAAATGGACCGCGGTCGTTTACCCGCAACACAACGCTGCGGTCGTTGTATAGATTGGTAACCTTGATCAAGGTTCCGAAGGGGAGTGTCGGATGGGCTGCGGTGAGCGCCGTTTCGTCGTAGGGTTCGCCGCTAGCGGTACGTCGACCATGCAGGCGGGAGGAGTAGTAGGAGGCCTTGCCTACCTGCGTCCACTGCTCTCCCTCCTGGCTCTCAAGGTGATCGGCGTAAGCAAAGGCCGGGCCGCCTCTCAGCGAAAGTAATAGCAATATGGCTATCCAAAGCGCTGCTTGGCGCATGGCTGGATCCTCGAATAGGGTCGGGGGTACAAGGACCTATGACCCTGTAACCCCCTGATCGGTTCAGCTATCCAGTTTTTTGCGCAATAGCTCGTTGACCTGCTGCGGGTTTGCTTTGCCTTTGGAGGCTTTCATTGCCTGACCAACGAAGAAGCCGAACATTTTGCCGCGCTTGGCTTCTTCGGCCGCACGGTATTGCTCTACTTGCTCGGCATTGGTAGCCAGCACTTCGTCCAGCATAGCTTCAATGGCGCCGCTGTCAGTGACCTGCTTCAAGCCCTTTGCTGCAATGATGACGTCGGCGCTGTCACCTTCACCGTTGGCCAGTGCCTCAAACACCATCTTGGCAATCTTGCCGGAGATAGTGTTGTCCTTGATGCGCAGGATCATGCCACCCAGTTGGGCCGCACTGACGGGAGACTGCTCGATGTCCAGGTCGGCTTTGTTTAGCAGGCTGGACAGTTCACCCATCACCCAGTTGGCAGCCAGTTTTGCGTCACCGCATACGCGCTGTACTTCTTCGAAGTAATCCGCCAGTTCACGTTGCGCTGACAGCACGCTGGCATCGTAAGTTGACAGGCCAAACTCGCTTTCAAAGCGCTCGCGCTTTTGTTGCGGCAGCTCAGGCAACTCGGCCCGTACTTCCTCAAGGAAAGCTGGCTCCAAAACCACGGGCAATAGATCAGGGCAGGGGAAGTAGCGGTAATCGTTGGCTTCTTCCTTGCTGCGCATGGAGCGGGTTTCGTCTTTGTTTGGATCGTACAGGCGGGTTTCCTGCACCACCTTGCCGCCGTCCTCGATCAGCTCGATCTGGCGCTGTACTTCGGTGTTGATCGCCTTCTCGATAAAGCGGAACGAGTTGACGTTCTTGATCTCGCAGCGGGTGCCAAACTCGGCTTGACCCTTAGGGCGGATAGACACGTTGCAGTCGCAACGCAGCGACCCTTCGGCCATATTGCCATCACAAATGCCCAGGTAGCGCACCAGTGAGTGAATAGTCTTGGCGTAGGCGACCGCTTCTTTGGCGCTGCGCATATCCGGTTCTGAGACGATTTCCAGGAGCGGGGTGCCGGCGCGGTTGAGGTCGATGCCACTCATGCCCTGAAAGTCTTCGTGCAGGCTCTTGCCGGCATCCTCTTCCAGGTGCGCCCGGGTGACGCCAACGCGTTTTACCGTGCCGTCTTCCAGGGTGATGTCGAGATAGCCCTTGCCGACGATGGGGTGATCCATCTGGCTGGTCTGATAGCCCTTGGGTAGATCCGGATAGAAATAGTTTTTGCGCGCAAATACGTTGGTCATGCCGATCTCGGCATCAATTGCCAGGCCGAATTTGACGGCCTTGCGCACGGCCTGGGCGTTCAGCACCGGCAGAGTGCCGGGCATGCCCAGGTCGATCAGGCTGGCCTGGGTGTTAGGCTCGGCACCAAAGGCGGTGGCACTGCCGGAGAAGATCTTCGACGCGGTGGTGAGCTGGGCGTGTATTTCCAGCCCGATGACGATTTCCCATTGCATAGCTGTCAATCCTCTCAGTAACCGGCCGGAGCGCGTTGGTGCCAATCAGTGACCTGCTGGTACTGATGCGCAATGTTAAGCAGGCGGGCTTCGCTGAAATAGGGCCCAAGTAACTGCATGCCCAGCGGCAGACCGTTGGCAAACCCGGCAGGCAGGGCAATGCCCGGTACACCGGCGAGGTTGGCGGTAATGGTGTAAATGTCGGTTAGATAAAGACTGACTGGATCGTCGATCTTCTCGCCAATTTTAAAGGCAGGCGTTGGTGAGGTCGGGCACAAAATGACATCGACCTGCTCGTAGGCAGCCATGAAGTCGTTCTTGATCAGGCGGCGAATTTTCTGCGCCTGCATGTAGTAGGCATCGTAATAGCCGGCTGACAACGCATAGGCGCCGACCATGATGCGGCGTTTTACTTCCGCGCCAAAGCCTTCACCGCGCGAGCGTTTGTACAGATCGGTCAGATCGGCCGGATTGTCACAGCGATAGCCAAAACGCACGCCGTCAAAGCGCGACAGGTTGGAGGACGCTTCAGCAGGCGCGATGACGTAGTAGGCCGGGATCGCCAGTTCGGCGTTGGGCAGACTGATTTCCTTCACCTCGGCGCCTAGTGCCTGGAATTGTTTGACCGCTGCATCAATGGCGTCTGCAGTAGCCGCGTCAAGACCGCTGGCGAAGTACTCTTTAGGTAGACCAATGCGCAGGCCCTTTAGCGAGTCGTTCAGGCTGGCGCTGTAGTTGTCGACCGGTTGATCGACGCTGGTCGAGTCTTTTTCATCAAAACCCGCCATCACCTGCAGCATCAGTGCGCAGTCTTCGGCCGTGCGAGCCATAGGGCCGCCCTGGTCAAGGCTGGATGCGTAGGCAATCATGCCCCAGCGCGATACGCGCCCGTAGGTTGGCTTTAGGCCAGTCAACGCGGTAAAACCGGCTGGTTGGCGAATTGAGCCACCGGTATCGGTCCCTGTGGCCGCAGCGCAAAGACGCGCTGCTATGGCAGCAGCGGAACCGCCGGAGGAACCGCCGGGCACGCGTTCAGTATCCCACGGGTTGCGGGTCGGGCCGTAGAAGCTGGACTCGGTAGAGGAGCCCATGGCGAACTCATCCAGGTTGGTCTTGCCCAGGGTTACAGCGCCAGCATCAATAAAGCGTTGGGTGACGGTCGACTCGTAGGGCGAGATGAAGTTGTCGAGCATCTTTGAGCCACAGCTGGTGCGCAGGCCCTGGGTGCAAAACAGGTCCTTGTGCGCCAGTGGGATGCCGGTTAGTGCCGATGCTTCACCTTTGGCGATAACTTCATCGGCCGCTGCGGCCTGGCGCAGGGCCAGTTCCGGCGATACCGTGATGTAACTGTTCAGCTCACCGTCAAACTGCTCAATGCGGGTGAGGTAGTGCTGGGTCAGCTCGACACTGGATAGTGTCTTGCTCTGCAGGGCCTGGGACAGTTCGGCCAGCGTTTTCTCGTGCATGGGGTAGTCTCTCGTCTGGGCGCGGCAGGATTATTCGATGACCTTGGGAACCAGGTAGAGTCCTGATTCTGTCGCCGGGGCGATGGTTTGGTAGTCGTCGCGGTGATTGCTCTCGGTTACGGCGTCCGGGCGCAGGCGCTGAGTGGTTTCCAGCGGATGAGCAAGGGGCGCGACGCCGTCGGTGTCCACCGCCTGCATCTTGTCGATCAGGTCTAGAATGCCTGACAGCTTGGCGGTAGTAGCGGGTATCTCGTCATCGCTTATCGCTATTCTTGCAAGATGAGCGATCTTTTCCACATCTGTGCGGTCCAAGGACATGTATTGAGCTCCATGTAGCCGGGTATGATCCGGTATTTTGCTGGCGACGGGCGCCTTTAGGCGGTTTCCAGGCGGAATTGCGGACAAAGGCGCGAATTTACCACAGTCGTGCCTTGCCCAAAAACCCCGCCGTTGTTAGAGTTGCGACACTTTCAGAAGTACCGATCAGTTACCTGTTGGACCCTATTCTCTGGGCCATTCATCCGGGCCTTTTGCCACCGTTTCATTTTGGTGTGACTGCGGGCAGGTGATTTATCAGTACTTCCTTTTAATTAACCCACGCGTCCTCGGGGTATATTCAACGCATGTTCAAAAAAATTCGTGGCATGTTTTCCAGTGATTTGTCCATCGACCTGGGCACTGCCAACACGCTTATTTACGTTCGGGATCGCGGTATTGTACTGGACGAGCCATCGGTTGTGGCAATTCGTACCACCGCCGGTAATCAGAAAAGCGTTGTGGCTGTCGGTACTGATGCCAAACGCATGCTTGGCCGCACGCCCGGTAACATTCAGGCTATCCGTCCAATGAAGGATGGCGTTATTGCCGACTTCAGCGTGTGCGAGAAGATGTTGCAGTACTTTATTAACAAAGTGCATGAAAACAGCTTCATCCAGCCTAGCCCACGCGTGCTGATCTGCGTGCCCTGCAAGTCCACTCAGGTTGAGCGTCGGGCCATTCGTGAGTCTGCGCTGGGCGCAGGTGCGCGTGAGGTATACCTGATTGAAGAGCCCATGGCTGCCGCCATTGGTGCCGGTTTGCCGGTCGAAGAGGCGCGCGGCTCCATGGTTGTCGATATCGGCGGTGGTACCACCGAAATCGCGCTGATCTCGCTCAATGGCGTCGTTTATGCCGAGTCTGTGCGGGTTGGTGGTGACCGTTTTGATGAAGCGATTGTGACCTATGTGCGTCGCAACTACGGCAGCCTGATCGGTGAGTCGACCGCAGAGCGCATCAAGCAGGAAATCGGTGTTGCCTTCCCAGGTGGCGAAGTGCTCGAGGTTGATGTGCGCGGCCGTAACCTTGCGGAAGGCGTGCCACGTGCCTTTACCCTGAATTCCAACGAGGTGCTTGAAGCCTTGCAGGAGTCTCTGGCGACTATCGTTCAGGCTGTTAAAAGCGCGCTGGAGCAATCTCCGCCCGAGCTGGCATCTGACATTGCTGAGCGTGGTTTGATTCTCACCGGTGGTGGTGCGTTGCTGCGTGACCTCGACAAGCTGCTGGCGCAGGAAACCGGTTTGCCGGTCATTGTGGCGGAAGAGCCGCTGACCTGTGTGGCTCGGGGTGGCGGTAAGGCCCTGGAGATGATGGATCAGCACACTATGGATCTGCTCTCGACCGAATAAGTCGCCGGCGGCAGGAGGACTCTTCGCGCCGGACTTTTCCGGCAATGTCCGGCTTGCCGCTGATCGCATCAAGCTTGTGGCTGCGAGGAGCTTGCCATTAAACCGTTATTTATCAAAGGCCCTTCGCTGGGCGTCCGTCTGGTCGTTTTGACCACTTTATCCATCGCCCTGATGGTCGTCGACGCCCGCTTTGACGCACTTAAACCCCTGCGCTCGCAATTGGGGCTGTTTGTTTCTCCTTTGTATTATGTCGCCGAGTTGCCGGTACGTGCTTGGGATAGTGTCACCGAGCTGGCTTCCAGCCGGGCGCAGTTAATCTCTGACAACGACCGCCTGCGCGCCGAAGCCTTGCTCACCCAGCGCAAACTGCAAAAGCTGGCCACGCTGACCGAGCAAAACGTGCGTTTGCGCGAACTGCTCAACTCGTCTTCCCTTGTGGATGAGAGGGTATTGGTGGCTGAGCTTATTGGCGTGGACCCCAATCCTTTTACCCAGCGCATATTGATCGATAAAGGCGAGAACGAAGGTGTCTTTCTCGGTCAGCCAGTGCTGGATGCGACCGGCCTGATGGGCCAAGTGGTGGAAGTACTCCCGCATTCTGCTCGGGTTTTGATGATTACCGATGCGTCCCATAGTCTGCCGGTGCAGATCAATCGCAACGGTTTGCGCGCTATTGCCAGTGGAACCGGCCGCAATGAGTGGCTTGAGTTGCGTTATGTTGGGGATACTGCCGACATTCGCGAGGGTGACATCGTAGTCAGCTCTGGTTTGGGGCAACGTTTCCCGGCGGGCTATCCGGTGGGCCGGGTACAGTCGGTTGTGCGCCATCCCAGTCAGTCCTTTGCCGAGGTGCGCGTAACGCCCTCGGCACAGCTCAATCGTAGCCGCTATCTGTTGCTGGTATTCAGCCCTGAGAGCGGTTACGGCGCTGTA
The DNA here is from genome assembly GCF_014077575.1 of Pseudomonas sp. 5Ae-yellow. Lineage (NCBI taxonomy): Bacteria > Pseudomonadati > Pseudomonadota > Gammaproteobacteria > Pseudomonadales > Pseudomonadaceae > Pseudomonas > Pseudomonas sp. 5Ae-yellow. The sequence continues at coordinate 49,387 of NZ_JACGWE010000018.1, forward strand.
TTGCCAGCCCTTGATCTGACACCAGAGGCAGATCTGCCAGCTGAGGCGGTGGGTGCCCAGGGCAACACTACCCCGGCAGCGCAAGGAGAGGAGGGCGGCAGCGATGCGCAATAGTCTGGTCATCGCGGCCACCATTGTGGTGGCGCTGCTGCTTAGTGTCATGCCGATGCCGGAGCCCTTTAATATGGGGCGTCCGATGTGGCTGGCGCTGGTTTTGTCGTTCTGGGTTATGGTGCTGCCGCACCGCGTTGGCATGCTTACGGCCTGGCTGGCAGGCCTGCTTACCGATGCATTGTTCGGACAGCTATTCGGCCAGCATGCCTTGGTTATGACCCTGGTTGTCTGCCAGCTATTGCTGTTGCATCAGCGCATTCGTCGCTTCCCATTGTGGCAGCAGAGCCTGGTCATGCTGCCGGTCTTCGGTATTGCCCAGATGGTACTTTTATGGCTCAACAGCTTGAGCGGTAACCGTCCGCCCACCTTGCTGTTTCTACTCCCCGCACTGATCAGTGCCATACTCTGGCCGTGGATCTTTACCCTGCTGCAGGGCGTGAAGCGGCGATTCCGTGTTAACTGAGCAGCGCTTGCTGTTGGCTTCGGCTTCGCCGCGTCGCCGTGAGTTGCTGGCGCAGATAGGTATTCCTACGACGCGTGTGGTGTGTCAGGTTGATGAACGAGTCGAGCCAGGCGATACGCCCGCGGTCTATGTTGAGCGAGTGACGCGCGACAAGGTGCGCGCTGGTGTGGCGGCGGCGCCTGCAGGATCGGTGGTGCTGGCGGCTGATACCGCCGTAGTGCTGGACCAGCAGATTCTTGGCAAGCCGCGTGATCGCGCGCATGCATTGCAGATGCTGGGCGCGCTCTCGGACCGTGAGCATCAGGTAATGACTGCTGTGGCAGTGGCCTGCGAGGATCGGGTGGATGTGCGTCTGGTTGTCACTGAGGTACGCTTTCGTGCGCTATCGGTAGCCGAGTGCGAGCAATATTGGGCGAGCGGGGAGCCGGCAGACAAGGCAGGCGCCTATGGGATTCAGGGATTGGGCGCCGTGTTTGTTGAGCATATCAGCGGCAGCTACAGCGCTGTAGTCGGGTTGCCTTTGATGGAAACTGCTGCATTACTCGATGGATTTGGCATTTCCTGTTGGCAATCCTGCTGACACGCTGTCATGGCGCGCTTAACACCGGTATTCTGGGGCCAAGACTTGAACGGAAGAGCCCATGAGCGAAGAAATCCTGATCAATATCACCCCGATGGAAACCCGGGTAGCACTGGTTGAGAACGGTGTGCTGCAGGAAGTGCATATTGAGCGCACTCTGCGCCGTGGCATCGTCGGCAATATCTATAAAGGCAAGGTAGTCCGCGTATTGCCAGGTATGCAAGCGGCGTTCGTGGATATCGGCCTTGAGCGCGCTGCCTTCATCCATGCCTCGGAAATCTCTGACCGTGAAGGTGCGGCGGTCGAACCTATCAGTGCACTGGTACATGAAGGCAAAGCGCTGGTAGTGCAGGTAACCAAAGACCCGATCGGTACCAAAGGTGCTCGCCTGACCACACACCTCTCGATTCCCTCGCGCTACTTGGTTTATATGCCGCGCACCCCGCATGTGGGGATTTCGCTAAAGATCGAGGATGAGGTTGAGCGAGAGCGACTCAAACAAGTGGTTGCCGACTGTGTTGAGCAAGAAGGCATTCAGGAGGAGGGTGGCTATATTCTGCGCACCGCTGCCGAGAGCGCGCGGGCGGAGGAGATTCTGGTCGATATTCGCTATGTTCGCCGCCTGTGGTTGCAAATTACCCAGCAGATGGGAGCAGCCCCGGCGCCGTCGGTAATCTACGAAGACTTGCCGCTGGCACTGCGCACCCTGCGTGATCTGGCCAACCCTCGTTTGGAAAAGGTCCGTATCGATTCGCGGGAAACCTTCCAGAAGGTCGAGCAATTTGTGCAAGAGCTGATGCCCGGCGTAGAAGAGTTGCTGGAGCACTACCCTGGTGAACGGCCTATTTTCGATCTTTACAGTGTCGAAGACGAAATTCAGAAGGCCATGGAGCGCAAGGTCATGCTCAAGTCCGGTGGTCACCTGGTGATCGACCAGACCGAAGCCATGACCACCATCGATGTGAATACAGGCGCTTTTGTTGGGCATCGCAATCTGGAAGAAACCATCTTCAAGACCAACCTGGAAGCAGCTACCTCTATTGCTCGCCAGCTGCGTCTGCGCAACCTCGGCGGCATCATCATTATCGACTTTATCGATATGGAGGATGAGGAGCATCAGCGTCAGGTGCAACGCACGCTGGAAAAGCAGCTGGAGCGTGATCACGCGAAAACCAACATTATCGGCATTACCGAGCTGGGTCTGGTGCAGATGACCCGCAAGCGCACACGCGAAAGCCTTGAACAGATACTGTGCGAACCTTGCCCCTGCTGCCAGGGTCGCGGGATACAGAAGACCCCAGAGACAATCTGCTACGAAATATTCCGCGAGATACTGCGTGAGGCGCGCGCGTACCAAGCGGGTGCTTACATGGTGCTCGGCTCGCAGTCGGTTATTGATCGGCTGTTGGATGAGGAGTCCGGTAATGTCGCGGACCTGGAGCTCTTTATTGAGCGCCCGATCAAGTTCCAGGTGGAAACCATGTATACCCAGGAACAATACGATGTGGTCCTGATGTGATGGGCTGGTAATCGGGGTGCAATGGCAACGCTGGATCAAGCAAGGGCTTAACGGTCTGATATTGCTGCTGGTCGCCTGGCTTTTACTGGCGGCCGCCTATGTCAGTCTGGGGCGTCAATTTGTCCCGGCGATTGCCAATTATCAGTCCCAGCTGGTCGCTGAGGCGGAGTCGCTTACAGGCCGCTATATTCGACTTGGTGGCCTGAGTGCGCAGATGCAGGGCGCTCAGCCGGTTTTTCGCCTGCGTGGGCTGGAGGTCCATGCCGACGCGGACCCTGGCAGCCCTGTTCTGTTTGCGCTGGATAACGTAACCGCGCGCCTGGACGTTTGGAAGAGCCTCTGGCACCGCCGTTTGATGATGGATGCGCTGCAGATTGAGGGGTTGTCACTCTCGGTCAGCGAAGATGCACAAGGGCAGTGGCACTTGCGTGGACTGGGCCGACAAACCCAGTCTCTGGGTGGTCTGGATCAGGCAATCAAGACACTGCGCGAGCAGCGCCGCATTACCTTGTTGGATACCCAGATCAGCGTCAGCCCTTATGACGAGCCCCGTTGGCAGTTTGAGCATGGCGAGCTGACCTTGATTAACGGCGCTGGCTGGCAGCGACTCGATGGCCGTTTGCGCTTACCCGACGGTGAGCTGGTGCGCTGGCAAGTCAGCGGTTTGCTCGATAGTGATAATCTGGCTGACCTGTCGTTGGGTTTCTTTCTTGAATTACCGGCGAGTGACTGGAGTCGCTGGCTGCCGCGCGATTGGCTGCAGCGCAGCCATCTGCAGCAACTGGTAGCCGGCGGGCGCTTCTGGGGGAGCTGGCAGAATCAGCGCTTGCAGCGCTTGCAGGCAACTCTGGTGGCCCCTGATGTCAGTTTTGACTTTAAAGACTCACCTCCGTTAGAGGATGTCTTTAGTCGTTTTGAGTACCGCCATAGCGAAAGTGGCGAGCATATCCTGGTCGAGGATTTCAGCCTGCGGATAGACGAGCAGGTATGGCCAATGATGCGCGTTCAAGCAGAGCGCCAGGGTGCGAATGGCGACTGGTCTCTGGCAGTAGACCGGCTATCACTTGATCGTCTGCGTGACTGGGTCCCGCGCTTTGTCGATCACCCGCCCATGGCTGAGTTGGTTACGACTTTGGCGCCCCAGGGTACCCTGCGTAATCTTCATCTCGCTGGACACGGTTCGCCGACCGACCTTAATGCGCTGCAGGTCAGCGCTGTCCTTGATCAGGTTGGTATTCAGGCCTATCACAATGCACCTATGCTGCAGGGTGTCAGCGGCAGTCTGGTGGGCTCGCCGGCGTCCGGTGAGTTACGGGTGAATAACACGCAGTGGAGCATGCAGCTGCCCCATCTGTTTCCAGAGGTCTGGCAGTACGACAGTGCGTTGGGCGCATTGAATTGGTCCTGGTCCAGAGACGATGGGTTAAGGCTGAATACGCCTGGCATGTCGGTAGCAGGCCCGGACGGCAATGGAGCGGCGCTGCTGGATTTGCATCTGCCGCCGAGCGGGCAAACCCCGACCATGGATTTGCGCGTTGCATTGCGTGACTCACAAGCCCCGGTGCATCGGCGCTACCTGCCGTTGCGCGCCCCTGCCTTTAATCCGGCGTTGGCGACCTGGCTGGCCGCCAGCGGTATCAAGGGCAAAGTCCCGCTGGCGATTTTTAGCTACAGCGGCTCACTATTGAAAAGCGCCACCAACGACGAGCGTCAGCTCGGCCTGTACGCCGAGCTGCGTGACGGCGAGCTATTGTTTCAGAACGGTTGGCCGCTGTTGACCGAGGTGAACGCAGATCTGCGGTTGCAGGACGGGATGCTCGATATTCGTGGTGAGCAGGCGCAGCTGTGGAGCACCAAGGCCAGTGATATTCGCGTAGGTGCGCAGGTGCTGGGACGCACCGGTCCGCTCATGTTGCAGGTGGAGTCTGGCTTCGACGGTCCGGTTGGCGATGCGCTTAAACTCATGCAGGAAACCCCGCTGCGCGACCTGAGCAATGATCCGCTGGCCGACTGGACGGTGGGCAGCGGTCAGGTTTCCGGCGATTTGGCGCTGAGTATTCCCTTACAGTCTGGTGCCCAGTCTCAAACCCGGGCTGACGTGAGCTGGCGTTTGAGTGCCAGTAGCCTGCTTATCCCGCAACTGCAGGAGCCGTTGCGCAAGCTGCGGGGCAATTTCGTGTATTCGCGTGAGCAGGGGCTGCGCTCTGACGATTTAACCGGCACCTTTCTTGGTGCAGCCGTTAAAGCGAGCCTGAGCCAGGCAGACGGCGCCCAGCAGGTAAGCCTGTCAGGCAGCCACAGCGTGGAGCAACTGCGCAGCTGGTCGTTGGCTAGCGCGGTGCCAGCGGGATTGGCCAGTGGCCGGTTCAGTTGGCAGGCGCAGGTCAGGGTGGCTGCGCAGCAACAGCGTATTCAGGTCAGTAGTAATCTGAAAGGCCTGGCTCTGACGCTACCGGCGCCCTTTACCAAGGAGACGCAGAGCGAATTACCGGCCAAGCTGGATTTGCGCATGGCCAATAGTGGCGTCCAGCGCTGGCATATCTCCGCAGATAATGGCCTGGACGCGCAGTTGCTAAAACAGGGCGATCAGATTTCCGGTGACCTTCGCTTTCGCGCCGGAGAAGCGACACAGTCAGCCACTCCCGGTGTAGTCGTGGTCGCCAGGCTGCCGCGGTTGGACTGGGATGAGTGGCAAACGTGGCTGCGTCAGTTACCGGCTGCGTCCAGCCAGGGAGGCGGCCGCGCTGGTTCAGCGGCGAAGGTGCTGCGTCGTGCTGATATAACGGCTGATCAATTTACCGGCATGGGCTTATCGCTGCGTGACCTGCAGGCTGGAATACAGAGAAGGGCAAGTGGCTGGGATCTGGCGTTAACGCAGGCTGATGTTGAGGGCGATATTTATCTTCCGGATAACGACGCTGAGCCTATCAACGTCGACTTGCAGCGCCTCAAGTTGGGGGCGACAGATAAGGAGGCTGCGCAGCTTCTGCCAGCCATAAGCGCTAGCGAGGTTAGTGCTGATGCCGAGCCTGCTGATCCGCTGGAGCGTATAAAGCCATCAACACTGCCAGCGCTGGACGTGCAGATTGCCCAGTTGTCCTGGGGGGCTGAGTCGGTTGGTCGCGTCGCCTTCAAGTTACGCCCGGATGCAACCGGTGCTCAGTTGCCAGAGGTGTTTGCTGATTTACGCGGGCTCAAGGTAGAGGGGAGCATGGATTGGCGTGAATCGCCTGCGCACAGCGTATTCGACGGTAGCATATCCGCTGACAATATTGGTGAGGTGCTGACTGCCTGGCAGTATGCACCGACTATTACCAGCAAGACGTTCTCTACTCGAGCGCAGCTGAACTGGCCCGGTTCGCCAGCCCTTTTCAGTATGCGCCGTTCCTCGGGTAGTCTGGAGCTTGCTGCGCGTGACGGCATGTTGCAGAGTGGCGACAATGGTACGCAGGCTCTGCGCGTCTTTGGCTTGCTCAATTTCAATTCGCTGACACGCCGCCTGCGCCTGGACTTTTCTGACCTGTTCAGCAAAGGCACTGCCTACGATACCCTGGACGGTGCGATCTATGCTGATAACGGCGTGTTGCACAGTGATAAGCCAGTAGTACTGGAAGGTCCTGGGGTTAAAATGCAGTTTGAGGGTAGCCTTGATCTGCGCAGCGATAAGGTGGATATGGGGGTGCTGGTCACGCTACCGGTAACCAACAACCTGCCGCTCGCAGCGCTGCTGGTAGGCGCGCCTCAAGTAGGTGGCGTACTCTTCCTGGCCGACAAGATTCTGGGTGACAAGGTGGCTCGCTTTGCCTCGGTCAAGTACAAGGTCAGCGGTGACTGGAAACAGCCGGAGGTCGAATTTGATCGTGCCTTTGATGATAAGGCTGCGCTGGAAGAGGATTGAGGTCTCATTCTCATTGCCGCCGTTATTTAACCCACTCGTAAAAGGTTAGCCCTATGTCTCGTGTCGCCGCTATTCAGATGACCAGTCAGCCTGATGTGCAGGAAAACCTGCAACAGGCCGCAGGTTTGATTGCTCGCGCCGCAGAGCAGGGGGCCGAGTTGGTTCTGTTGCCAGAGTGTTTTGCTGCCATGGGTAATCGCTCGCTGGTAGCGATCGCCGCCGCCGAGTTTGGTCCGCAGCGGCCGATTCGTCATTTTCTTGCCGAGCAAGCGCGCGAACACGGTATCTGGTTGGTCGGCGGCAGCCTACCTTTGCCACGCTCAGCAGGCGGCAAACCCATGGCGACCCAACTGGTACTCGATGAGCAAGGCATAGAGGTTGCCCGCTACGATAAGCTGCACTTGTTTGATGTGGATGTCAGCGACAGCCACAAGACCTACCGCGAGTCGGATGATTACGCTTCTGGTAGTGAGCTGGTTTGTCTGGATTCACCAGTCGGGCGGCTTGGGTTGAGCATTTGTTATGATGTGCGCTTTCCTGAATTGTATCAGGGGTTGCGTCTGGCCGGCGCTGAGTTGATTGTGGTGCCCGCCGCCTTTACTGCCGTCACCGGGGCCGCGCACTGGGAGATCTTGTTACGCGCCCGCGCCGTGGAAACCCAATGCTATGTACTGGCCGCAAATCAAGGCGGCACCCATTACGGAGGACGCCAGACCTTCGGTCACAGCTGTCTTATTGATCCCTGGGGCGAGTTGGTATCCGTCTTGCCCGAAGGGCCCGGCATCGTTACCGGCGAGCTTGATCTCGCCTACCTGAGCGAGGTTCGCCAACGCATGCCGATAATCGCACACCGCCGTTTTGCGCCGCCTGCAGCACCGCAGCCGGTTGCCAAGGAGTCGAGCAAGAATGAGTGATCTTATCAGCCAAGCCGAAAATGCCCTGCTGCGTCCCGCCGACCTGACGCCCGATGCCGTCGCCAGCGTGTTGGGCACGTTGGTCGCGGCGCCTGGCGTAGACGCCGCTGACCTTTACTTCCAGCATCAGATCAGCGAATCCTGGGTTTTGGAAGACGGTATCGTCAAGGATGGCAGCTTCCACGTCGATCAGGGGGTTGGTGTGCGTGCGTTGTCCGGGGAAAAAACCGGCTTTGCCTACAGTAACGATATTCGCTTGGCTGCTCTCAGTCAGGCAGCTGGTGCGGCGCGCTCGATTGCCCGTGCCGGTCAGACTGGCACCGTCCAGGCCTGGAAGCGTCCCGCCTTTACCTCGCTTTACGTGGCAGATAACCCGTTGGAAGTCATGGCGCAGGCGGACAAAGTCGCATTCCTGCAACGTATTGATGCCTACACCCGTAGCCTTGATTCGCGCATCACCCAGGTCAGCGTCAGCATGAGTGGCGTGCACGACACCATCATGGTCGCCGCCAGTGACGGTACCTGGGCTGGTGATATTCGCCCGCTGGTGCGCCTCAATGTTAGCGTTATCATTGAACACAACGGTCGTCGCGAGCGCGGTAGCTCAGGTGGTGGTGGACGCACCGATTACCGCTATTTTGAAACAGAAGAGCGCGCTCTGGCATACGCCCGAGAAGCGGTGCGACAGGCTAACGTCAATCTGCAGGCGATTGCTGCACCGGCGGGTAGTATGCCGGTGGTAATGGGCCCAGGTTGGTCCGGTGTGCTCCTGCATGAAGCGGTCGGCCACGGTTTGGAAGGCGACTTCAATCGCAAGGGCAGCTCTGCCTATAGCGGTCGCGTGGGCGAGAAAGTCGCTTCCAGTTTGTGCACCATAGTTGACGATGGCACCTTGCCCGGTCGCCGCGGATCACTGTCGATGGATGATGAGGGGCAGCCTACCAACTGCACCACCTTGATCGAAAACGGCATTCTCAAGGGCTATATGCAGGATAAGTTGAATGCGCGCTTGATGGGCGTACCCGCGACCGGTAACGGCCGCCGCGAATCCTATGCGCACCTGCCCATGCCGCGTATGACCAATACCTATATGTTGGCGGGTGAAAGCGATCCGCAAGACATTATCGCCTCGGTAAAAAAAGGCATCTATTGCGCCAATTTGGGCGGTGGCCAGGTCGACATCACCAGCGGCAAGTTCGTGTTTTCCACTAGCGAGGCGTACCTGATTGAGGACGGTAAAATTACCGCTCCGGTCAAAGGCGCCACGCTGATTGGCAACGGACCGGAGGTGATGAACCGGGTGTCCATGGTAGGGCATGACCTTGAGCTGGATACCGGCGTTGGTGTCTGCGGCAAGGACGGGCAGTCGGTACCTGTAGGCGTAGGGCAGCCGACGCTGAAGATCGATCAGATTACGGTCGGCGGAACCGGCTAAGGCGGCGCAGGAGCTACAGGCTACAAGCCAGATTTTGTGGTGTTCAGGCGTGCGGTGTAACTATGTTAACCGTGTTACGCGCATTAAAAGCCACCCACCCAAGCGGGTGTCTTGTCGCTTATGGCTTGAAGCTTGCCGCTGCGCGCCGAAGGCGCGCCTAGCATCCCTCAAATCGTGCGGCGAGCCGGTTTTTGCGGACCTGATCAACCGGGAATACTCGGCCACTCATGGCGACATATACGCCGTGCGGCATGCAGTTGAGTGCACCGACGGCTAAACCCAGATTGAACAGGGCGTCAGAATCGCGAAAGCGGGCTGGTTGCATGGCGCCGGTCAGCACTATTACCTTGCCATCGATATCGGCCAGTCCTGCGCCAGTGACCGTCATGGTGTCTGTGCCGTGAGTAATCAGGATATGCTCATGTGGGCAGGTACTTACCTTGTCGTGAATGAGTTGCCGATCAAGGTCATCCAGTTCCAGGCTGTCCTTTCTGGTCAAGGATTCGATGTTATAGTCAAAACCAACCTGTGCTTGTTGCAATAGCGCGCCGACGACAGGTTCGCCTATCTGGTAGTCGCTGAGCGCATCAAAGTAAACTTTGTCCAGCGTGCCACCGGTGCTGAAAATTTGTACAAACATAGTGGTTCATTCCTGAAGATGCTGTTTGATCATGTCTGCCAATAATACTGCCACCACTGAGAAGCAGGGGAAAGCACCCGATGCGCTTGCCTCACGGCAATGGTGGGTATACATGGTGCGAGCGGAAAATGGCCATCTGTATACGGGGATCAGTACAGATCCCGAGCGCCGTTTTCGGGATCACCAGCGCGGCAAAGGTGCACGCTTTTTCAATCGTAGCCCGGCTAGCGCATTGGTCTGGTGGCGGCGCTGCGAAGGGCACGGTGATGCGCTGCGCCAGGAGCTGTCGACCAAGGCGTTGACGAAGAAGGCCAAAGAGCGACTCATCAGTCAGTTCGATAGCGCTTCATCATCGCTTGTGAGGCCCTGTGCACTGGCATCCGCAGAGGCTAAGCTGAGCGCAAACCAATCGGAGACTCAGCATGAATGAATTGATTCTGCACCACTATCCGCAATCCCCGTTCGCCGAAAAGGCGCGTCTTATGCTGGGTTTCAAGGGGCTAACCTGGCGCTCAGTGATGATTCCAGCGGTCATGCCCAAGCCCGACCTCACCGCCTTGACGGGTGGCTATCGGCGCACCCCGGTCATGCAGGTGGGCGCTGATATCTACTGTGATACGGCGATGATCGCTCGTCGTCTGGAGCAAGAGAAGGTTGCGCCCGCACTCATCCCTGAGGGCCGCGAAGCCGCCGCCGCCGGCTTAGCGCAGTTCGCCGATCAGGTCTTGTTTCAACATGCCGTTGCCATCAACTTCCAGCCCAAAGGGTTGGCCGCGCGTTTTGCCGGTTTGCCTGAGCAAGTCGTGCAGGGTTTTATGGCTGATCGCAAGGCGTTGTTTGAGAAGGGGACTGCCAACCGTCTGGATAGTGCAGTGGCGCTATCGCAGTGGCCCGCTCTGTTGAGCCGCCTGGAGACTCAATTGCAGCGTGATGGTGACTTCCTGCTCGGTGACGCTCCCTGTATTGCCGATTTTGCGCACTATCATGCGCTCTGGTTTGTCGGCAGTAATGCGGCGGTAGCTGACGCACTGGCCGGGTATCCGGCGGTTAACAGCTGGATGCAGCGCATGGCTGATATCGGTCATGGCGTTGCCAGCGAGCTTAGTGCCGAAGAGGCTGTACGCATTGCCAAGGAAGCCACGCCGGCTGAGCTGCCGTCTAACCCTATTACCAGCCCCGGCAGTTTTGCTCTTGGTCAGGCTGTCACGGTCAGCGCAGTTGATTATGGTGCAGATGAAGTGGCTGGCACCCTGGTATTCGAGGGCGCTGAAGAAATCATTATCGCCCGTGAGGATGATCGTGTCGGTCTGGTGCACGTTCACTTTCCGCGCTACGGCTACGCCATCAAAGCGGCCTGATCTGACCCGCAGCAGGCTACTTGCTTGCAAGGCCGCCAGGAACTGCTCTGGCGGCTTTTTTTGTGCGTGCGATACAGGTCTTTGGTGCTCGGCTGCGCTGCCATGGTTTCTCAGGATTCGCAGGGCATTGCGCAGTACCCTGGCGTTGCCTCAACCCTGGAGAGCCATGCTCTTATGGCCGGATAATTAGTCAGTTCAAAGCCGCCTTCCGGCGCGACGTGGGTGTAGGCATACAGACTGAGGTCCGCGATGCTTAGCTGGTCGCCGACCAGGTATTCGGTTTGTTGTAACTGCTGTTCCATTACTTGCAAGGCTCGATGGCCGCCGGGCTGCTTGGCGTGATACTCCGCTCGGCGCTCTTCTGGCAAGCCAAGATAGCAGGCGATAAAGCGTGCTACCGCGATGTAGGGCTCGTGACTGTATTGTTCAAAAAACTGCCATTGCAGTACTTTGGCCAACGTAAAATTGTCTTGCGGGAGGAGTGCGGAGCCGCTGGCTAGATAATTGAGTATCGCGTTGGACTCGCTGAGTGTGCGCCCATCATTCAATTCAAGTAACGGAACCTTGGCATTGGGATTGAGGATTAGAAATCCGGGTGTACGGGTTTCTTCGCGCAAAATATCAACATGCACCCACTCATGTTCAAGCTGCAACAGATGGCATAACAGCTTGAGTTTGTAACAGTTGCCAGACTTCAGGTCGCCATAGATTTTCATGCCTGCTCCGGTACGCCTGCGCGCATAGTTGCGTCATCCTGCCTACCGGCAATGACCACGGTTCCTGCCAATTTGTCGTGCCAGCCCTGCTTGCGCTTGTCGAAAGCGACCCATAGCAAACCCAGGCAAAACGGGACGGTAGCAACAAAGTAGCCCAGATAGCGGATGATCAGTTGGCCGGTGCCGGGCGGCTGGAATGTGCGGGCGTCGACCACCCGAGCATGCACCGCCATTTTGCCTGGCGTCGCCTGTTTGGCCCTCCAGAACAGGATGACGGCTATGGCTGGCAGTATCCAGGTGAGTATAACGTCCGCCAGGCCGTCGACCGGAGGTGACTGGTAGGGGTCAAAGTAGGCCCAGCCATAGAAGTACACCAGCAAAGGAGTTATCAGCAGCATCATCCATAGAGTATCGATTAGACTGGCGAGAGTGCGCAGCCAAAAACCGATGTAACGCACTTGAGTATGTGTTTGCATGAACGCGGATTCCTTACGACCTGCTAAGTGGGACAGCGTATTCTGCGCATAGAATCCTGTCATCTACTAGCTCGGTGATACGTCACGACGTTGCTCAATCCTATCCGCTCGACCAAGGTTGGGCTGATGCTGCGCGATTCACCTTGATTGCGCTCTAACTTCTGAGATTGCTGCATACAAGGCATCCTATACGTACGTGGCGCTCTGTGCCGTTAGCCCCTTAACCCTGCAGTGTGCAGGGCTGAATCGCCTCAAGGTTAGGCGTATGCTGTGGCTCAAACCTAGCGCGTAGCCTGGAACCTCTGGCTGTCGCAGCCTCACTTATATGCGAGGGACGTGTGGATAATATTATTCAGGTCAACGAGTTGACCAAAACCTATGAATCTGGCTTTCAAGCGCTCAAGGGCGTGAGTCTGAGTATCCGGCGCGGTGAGATTTTTGCTTTGCTGGGCCCGAACGGTGCGGGTAAAACCACCTTGATCAGTATCGTCTGTGGTTTGGTCAATGCCAGTAGCGGCAGTGTCTTGATCGATGGGCATGACAACGTACGTGATTATCGCAAGGCGCGCAGCAAGATTGGGCTGGTACCGCAAGAACTGACCAACAATATGTTCGATAGCGTATGGTCGACCCTCAAGCTCAGCCGTGGCCTGTTCGGCAAGCCGCGTAATGACGCCCTGCTGGAAGAGATACTGCGGGAATTGTCATTGTGGGATAAGCGAAACGATCGGATCATGGATCTTTCCGGTGGCATGAAGCGCCGGGTGCTGATTGCCAAGGCGCTGTCGCATGAGCCTGATGTGCTGTTTCTGGATGAGCCGACCGCGGGCGTTGATGTGGAGCTGCGCCGCGACATGTGGAATACCGTGCGCCGCCTGCAGCAGCGTGGCGTCACCATCATTCTCACTACGCACTATATTGAAGAGGCCGAGGAGATGGCCGATCGTATTGGTGTTATCAGTCAGGGTGAGTTGATTCTGATCGAGGGTAAGGACAAGCTGATGCAGCAGTTGGGTACCAAACAGCTGTCGATTCAGCTGCAATCACCCCTCGAAATACTCCCCGAAAGCCTGCGCAGCGACGCGTTAGCACTATCGGCAGATGGCTATGCGCTGGTCTATACCTTTGACGCCCAATGCGAGCAGACGGGTATCGCCGAGTTGCTGAAAAAACTCGATCAGGCGGGTATTGAAGTCAAGGACCTGCATTCAAGCCAGAGCTCGCTGGAAGATATCTTTGTCAATCTGGTGCATGAACGCCGCGATGCAAAACGTGCAGGAGGTGCGCAATGAACTTTTATGGTGTTCGCGCTATTTACCAGTCGGAAATGGCGCGCATGTTGCGCACGACGCTGCAAAGTATAGCCTCTCCGGTTATCTCTACGTCGCTGTACTTTATTGTCTTTGGCGCGGCGATTGGTACACGGATGACCGAAGTAGACGGTGTCAGTTATGGCGCCTTCATCATCCCCGGCCTCATCATGCTGATGCTGTTGAACGAGAGCATTTCGAACGCGTCCTTCGGCATTTATATGCCAAAGTTCACCGGGACGATTTATGAGGTTTTGTCGGCACCGGTGTCGCCGTTGGAAATCGTGGTTGGTTATGTCGGTGCGGCTGCAACCAAATCAGTGCTGCTGGGCTTGCTGGTATTGCTGACAGCGCGCCTGTTTGTTGACTATGAAATCCAGCATCCGCTGTGGATGTTAGGGTTTCTGGTGCTTACCGCCGTGACTTTTAGTCTGTTTGGTTTTGTTATTGGGGTATGGGCTGACGGCTTTGAGAAGTTGCAGATCATCCCGTTGATGATTGTTACACCGCTGGCTTTTTTGGGTGGCAGTTTTTACTCCATCACCATGCTGCCACCGTTCTGGCAGACAGTGACCCTGTTTAATCCGGTGGTTTATCTGATCAGCGGGTTTCGCTGGAGCTTTTACGGCGCAGCGGACGTGCATATTGCCGTCAGTCTGGGTATGACGCTGGTATTCCTCAGTATCTGCCTGGTGCTTGTCTGGTGGATATTCCGCACAGGGTACAAGCTCAAGCCTTGAGCTCTGGATTAGTGCGCTGGCGCTGACCATTCTTTTTTCTTGCGGCCTGTGCACAGGCCGCAAGCCATCTTCGAACGCATCTTTGGCTGTCTTTGCGGGCCACTCCATGTCTCTTCATGCCAACATATTGACGTCGATTGATCGCTCTTTGAGCTTTCGTCAATATGCTGGTATGGTGGCTTATCGATATTAGTGAATGATTCGCTAATGTAGTTGACTTGGACATAAACACATGCGGCTGTCGGTTCTGCTCCCGATGCCTTGTCAGGCGAACGGAATCGCGCGAGGAGTATCTTGGTGGTGTATTACTTTCTTGCCGACGTTCGGCGTGTGGTTCGTGCTTTTTCCTGCCTGTTCATCTTTTTCTGTTTTTCCGTTCAAGCGGCTACTGCACCTGATTCCAGGCCGGAATCGGTCGCGTTCTGGTACGCGGACACTCCGCCGTTGCCGGAACTGTCCCAGTTTGATTGGGTTGTTCTTGAGCCGGGTCACGCCAGTGTGGCAGATGTGGCTTTTTTGTCTGCGCAGGGCGCTTTGCCTTTTGCCTACTTGTCGGTGGGAGAGGTTGATGACGGTATGCTCGCAGAGGCGCAAAGTGCGGGCGTGTTATCCGGGACGGCTAATACCTTGTGGCAAAGCCAGGTTGCCGACCTGAGCAATCCGAAATGGCAGGCGATGCTGCTGGAGCGCGCCAAGAGTTATCATGAACAAGGCTATGACGGTCTTTTTCTGGATACGCTGGATAGCTTTACGCTGCTGGCTGATGAGCGTCAGCCAGCCCAGCGAGATGGACTGCTGGCACTGCTGGAGGCTCTGCACGAGCAACTGCCAAGCATGAAGCTGTTTTTCAATCGCGGGTTCGAAGTCTTGCCGGCGTTCGCTGGCGTGGTCGATGCGGTCGCGGTTGAGTCGCTGAGTGCTGGCTGGAACGCGGCCAGTCAGACCTATGTGCCGGTTTCGGCGAGTGACCGAGAGTGGCTGGATGGCCAGTTGGCGCCTTTAAAGGACGTCGGTATTCCGCTGGTTGCGATTGAATATCTGCCTGCCGATCAACCTGAGCAGGCGCGCTCGCTCGCCAAGGAGCTTGTCAGCGAGGGTTATATTCCGGTGATCACCTCGCCTGACCTGGATCGCCTGGGTGTCAGTAGTATTGAGGTTCAGCCACGGCGTATTGCACTGGTCTATGACCCTCGTGAAGGCGAGCTGACGCTGAATCCAGGGCATGTCTACCTGGGCGGTCTGCTGGAGTACCTGGGTTATCGTGTTGACTATATTCCAGCAGATGCCGACATACCCTTGTCTCCCATGTCGGGCCTCTATGCGGGGGTGGTGATATGGATGACCAGTGGCACGCCTGCTGATGTTTATCGTTTCAATGAATTCATCTCTGCTCGCCTGGATGAGCATATTCCTGTCGCTTTCATGGGCGGTATTCCGATTGATAATCCCGCCATCCTGTCGCGGCTTGGCGTAAACAAGGGCGTCGGCGATCCGCAGTCGGTCCAACTGATTCAGCAGGACGAGAGCCTTATTGGTCACTTCGAGGCGCCATTGCGAATGCATAGCCGCGACCTGACCCCGTTGCAGGTGACAGGGTCAGATCTGGTGCCCGGCCTGACCTTGAGGGACAGTGCCGAGCGTACTTTGGTCCCTGTGGCGATAGCGCCCTGGGGCGGCTTTGCTCTATCGCCTTATCTGTTTCAGGAAAGTGCAGCTGCCCGCCGCTGGGTTATCGATCCGTTCGCCTTTGTTACGCGCGCGTTGCGGCTTGTTGATATGCCAACGCTGGATGCGACTACCGAAAACGGACGCCGTATCGCCACAGTGCATCTTGACGGTGATGGTTTTGCGTCCAGGGCCGAGGTGCCGGGTACGCCATATTCCGGTGAGGTGGTGCTCAAGGATTTCATCCAGGCGCATGATTATTTGACCTCTGTTTCGGTGATTGAGGGTGAGATCGGTGCCAAAGGGATGTATCCCTATTTAACCAAAACTCTTGAACCTATTGCGCGGCGGATCTTTGCCGATCCCAAGGTTGAGCCTGCGACGCACACCTTTAGTCATCCTTTCTTTTGGGAGCCGGAGAAGGCTAGATTGCGTGACGGGTTCAACCCGGAATACGGCATTAATATGGCCATACCCAACTACCCTGTGATGGATCTGAATCGCGAGATAGTGGGCTCGCGCGACTACATCAACACGCACCTGTTGCCGCCTGGCAAAGAGGTGAAATTGATCTTCTGGTCCGGAGAGGCGTTACCCAGCCCCGATGCGATTGGCATCGCTTATGCTGCCGGTATGGCAAACGTTAACGGCGCTGAAACCTATATTACCCGAGCTAACCCTTCGCTGACCGGGCTTAACCCCTTGCTCAGGCCGACCCGCGGCGGCTTGCAGATCTATGCACCGGTGATAAACGAAAATCTGTATACCAACCTGTGGAACGGCCCTTTTTACGGCTTTGAGCGAGTGGTGGATACCTTCGAAATAACCGATGCACCGCGACGCCTGCGCGGCATCAACCTTTACTACCACTTCTACTCTGGCACCAAGCAGGCCTCGCTCAGGGCCATGGCTGATATATACACCTACATGGATCGGCAGCAGCCGATCTCGTTGTGGATGGGCGACTACTTGCGCCGAGTGCGTGGTCTCTATGAGGGCGGGTTGGCAAAACGCCTGGACGGTAAATGGCAACTAAGGTCGCTGCAGGGTATGCGCACGGTGCGGCTTCCGCCTGAAATGGGCTGGCCAGATATGTTGGCGTCAAGTGCAGTAGCAGGCGTGCGTGATCTGCCGCAGGGCCGTTATGTTCATTTAGCCAGTGATAACGCGGTATTGGCGCTGCAGCCTGGGCGTGATTCTGCGCCATCCCTGGAGCAGGCCAATATCCCGCTGACGCAGTGGCATTATCGTTCTGAGCGTGAGATCGAGCTGTCCTTTGCCGGTAAGTTTGATCTGCGCTTCTCCGTACGCTACGCCGGAAGCTGTGAGTTGAACGTCGGACAACAACGGATAAAAGGCATACGTCGTGGCGCGCTTGTTGAGTTTGCAGTAAATCGGCACGAGGTGAGCAATGCGATACTCTCCTGCCGCTGAGTCGGCGTCGCTGTTTCGCCCTTGGGCGTTGCTGCTTGCTGGCGTTGTAGTGGTTGCCATGTTGTTTATGACCTACCAGAACAAGGATGCTTTTCTGCCGCAAAAGGGTGAGGTTGACGAGGTGTCGGTCAACTATGCCGAGCTTTTGCTGAATGCTGACCCTGGCGACGTTACCCTCCGTGCCGAGCTGGTCGATATGCTGATTCAACTCGGTGACCTGGATCGTGCGGCAAAGTACTTGCAGGGCTGGAGCGGCGCAAACATGCCGCTTAAACACTTCTATGAGCTGGTACTGAACCTGACTCGGGCGACGGTAAACGATGACCCTGTGGTGATGTCTTCAGCGCAGGCCAGTCTGGCCGTGTTTGATACCAGTGATCTGAGCGTGTCGCAGCAGCGCCAGCTGGCTGAGTTGGCCCTGGCGGTCGGCATGCCGCAGATTGCGGCAAAACTCTACGCCACGCTTGCCGATGCGATCCCCGCGGAGCGTGAAGAGCTGCTGTTGGCGTCGGCACGTTGGTATCTTGCCGCTGGCGATCAACACAGTGCAGGCATTATTTATCAGCGTTTGGCTGCGCACTCAGACAGCCCGGAGCAACGTCGTGACTATACCAAACTGGCCTACGACACTATGGTTGCCGGTGGCGAGTCGGAGCAAGCCAGCATCTACTTGTTGGATCAATTAGCCCAGGGTGCTATGGCTGCGCCGTTAACCGATTGGTGGTCACGTAGCGTGATTGTTGCTCAGGGGGCGTTGCGGCATGACCTGGCCGATCAGTTGTCGGCGAGTTGGCTGCAACATGAACCTGACAATATTGCAGCCTTGCAGCAGCGCTTTGATCTGCAGTTGGCTGGCGGTGATACACAGGGTGCATGGCGGACGGGGCAGCACCTACTGGACACAGCACCGGCCTCTGCTCGTGCACTCAAGCAGATGGCGCTGCTGGCGCAGTGGACTGGTCGACCGCAGATAGCCCTGGATTACTGGATAGCCTATCTGGGCATGCAACCGGACATGGAGGCGCGCGAGCGTGCCTGGCGTTTGGCGTTTTCCCTGTTTGACTATAACCGGGGCATTGATCTGCTCTCCGGCGTCACGGCGACACGCCAGCCAATTGACGGAAGAGGAACTGGAGGCCTTGGTTTACGCTCAGGAGGCGCGCGGCACCCCTGAGCAGTCCGAGCGCTGGTTGCGTCGTTATCTTGAGCGTGCTCCAGCTCATCGTATGGCCTGGGTCAAGTTGATTCAGAACCTGCAGAACACGCTCCAGCTGGACGCAGAGGCCCAGGTTTGGAAGGACTTTTCCAAGCACCACACCTTGACCACAGCTGATCGGGTGAGCTGGGCCGAAGTACTCTGGAACAGCTATCAGCCCGAGCAAGCCTGGCAGGTCTTGAATGAAGGCACGCTGGAGGTCTCGGAGGCGGGCTTCTGGCGATTGCGCGCGGCGCTGGCGTGGGAGCTAGAGAAAGACGATGAGTTACAGGCCAGTTATGAGGCCATGCTGAATAAAGGGCTTGAGCTTAACTTCAGTGAAGAAGGTCAACTGATCACCCTGTATGGCCAGAAACAGCCAACCAAGGCGCTGGAGCTGCTGATTGCCAGCTGGGAGCGTACCGGCGACCCACGCCGTTTGATTGATGCCATTCAGTTGGCTGAACAACTTCAGCAATGGCAGCAATTGAGTCTGCTGGTCAAGGACGCAGAGCAGCAGCCAGGGCTGGCGGCTCGACTACCGGTTATTTTGGCGCAGGGTTTGCTGGCCGAGCGGCGGGGAGAGCGCCAACTGGCTGAGCGCTATTATGTGCAAGGGCTGAAGGCAAACCCGACCAGTACGACGTTACGCGAGCGACTGTTGTGGCTGTACTTCGACAGTAACAATACCGGCAAGCTGGCTGAGCGCTTGCGTCATTGGGAGCCAGGCGCGCAGAACGTGCGCTCGCTCTGGCTGGTAATGGCAGCAGCCAACCAGCTTTTGGGGCGACAAAGCCAGGCGTTGCAGTGGTATCACCGCTACTTGCAGGCGACGCCCAATGATCTATTGGTGCGTGCGGCTTACGCCGACGCCCTTGAGTCTTCGGGGCGCCACGCCGATGCCTTGGCGCTGCGCACCGCCGTGTTGAAGCAACTAATGAAGCAGCCTGACGCCCTGGCGAGCGATGAGAGTCGTTTGCTATGGCTGCGTCTGGTTGCCGTCAGCGATTCTCCAGACGCTGCAGTGCAGCAGGCGCGGCGCTGGCAGGACGGCTCTTCGACGCTATTGCAGTCCTGGTTCAATGCTCAATTGAGCCATCTCGATTCGCTTAATCAGGAGGCGCAGAAAGATGATTGGCTCGCCTGGGGACGTAGTCGAGGTCTGACAACCGATCGCTATAACCTGATTCAGAGTGCGTTCCGTGATTATGATCGCGATGTGCTGACGGCTTTGCTGGAAGAGGGTGGTCTGGACTCGGCTCAGCAGGTTGAGGCTCTGAGCCAGCTGGGCGACAAGGGGCGCGCGCTGTCGGTTGCCTTGTCTGAGCTGGGTGATGAGCAGCCGCTGGCTGTGCGCCAGCAGCTTTGGCGGCAGGCGTTGGAGCTGACCGAGCAGCATCCGCAAGGTCTGCGCGTGCAATTGGCGCGCGAGGATTTTGGCGGCCTGCAGCTTGATGGTCCGCAATTCAGCGCAGCCAGCTACCTGGGTAATGACTGGTATTCGCGCCTGGACCTGGGAGCCGTGAAATATGATTCCCCACTGTTGGCAGACTCAACCCTGGGGCAGGAGCGTAATGCCAGCTTGAGGTTGGAACGGCAGCTGCGTAATGGTGATGCTGCCTTGGTGTTCGATGGTAGTGCCCGCAAGGACGATAACCGGACAGGTTTGGGTGTCGAGCGCCGCTGGAATCTGGGCAGTGATCAATTTGCAGCCGGCTTGGACTGGCAACGTCAAAGCTCGGAGACTGGCCTCATGCGCGCGTTGGGTCAGCAGGACGGCGTTTGGTTGAACGGCAGCCACAGTATTTCCGCACGTGATCAAATCAGCTGGTCGTTAGCGCAGCGGCGCTATGAAACGCGCTCGAATCTGGCGATTGGTGCCGGTCAGCAGGCCTCCCTCGAATTCAGCCAGATCCAGTTTTTTGAGGGGCCAACCTGGGTATTGCGTTCGGGGCTGGAGTTGCAACGCAATCAGCTCAAGGGCACCGCATTCGATGACTTGCTGGTAAGTAATGGCGGACCCGTCAACCAGGACGAGTTGAATGCCGATCAGCTTTTGCCCGAGCGCGTGGGCCGGTTTTATGTCGGTAGCCAGTGGCGTCGCGGCTTACCCGGCGCACTCAACCGCACACGCGGGCAGTACACCTGGTTGCTGGATACATCCACCGGCTGGGATTGGGAAGAACAGAGCATGACCTATGCAATCAATGCTGGCTTGGGCGTCGAATTGTTGGGCGACGACGAGCTGTCATTGACCGGTGGCTACCAGTCAGCGCCGATTGGTGGAGATGGTGATTCGGGCGGTAACGTGAACCTTTCATATAGTGTCCGTTTCGGGCGTTGATAACATATCAAGGAGCAACAAAATGCGCGTATTACGTTGTTTTACTCTTATTGCCGCAGTTGTAACTGTCTCTGCCTGCAGTACTTTTTCAGGCAGCAGCAGCCCGGAGTTTCGAGCTGATGCGCAGTGGGGACTGCTACCGATGGTCAACTATTCGCAAACACCGCAGGCGGGTGAGCGCGCGGAGCAGATTCTGCTTAGCGTCTTGTCTGAAGAAGGTATTCAGCCGCGCGTCTACCCGCTCCCGGCTGAGCAGGATCTTATGCTGCTGGACGATCGCAAGCGTTTTGATGATGCGCTGAGCTGGGCTGGTACCCAGTCTTTTGACTACCTGATCAGCGGTAGTGTCGAAGAGTGGCAATACAAGAACGGTCTCGATGGCGAGCCTGCTGTGGGTATCAGCCTGCGGGTTCTGGATCCCAAAACCGGGCAGGTACTTTGGAGCAACAGCGGCGCGCGCGCCGGCTGGTCCCGCGAGAGTCTGGCCGGCTCCGCGCAAAAAGTACTGAACACGCTCATCGGCGACTTGCGGTTTGAATAATGTTTAGACATACCCCCCATAAGGATTACAGCCTTACACCGCGCGCCAGGCATAACTTTGCCTGGCTGGAAACGCCTATTCTGACGGCGGCGGTACTCGGGCTGTGTTTCTGGTTTGAACCCACGGACCCCCTGTTCGTGAACCGTTTCCCTTGGCCAATTCTTGCGCCTTTGCTGCTGGCTGTGCGCTACGGTTTTCTCCACGCTATGGTTAGCGCCGGCATGCTGGTGGTAGCCACCCTGGTATTGATGCGAGAAGGTTATCCTGGGTATGTCGAGCTGCCGGCTTCTTACATCGTCGGCATGTTGGTCAGCAGTATGGTAGTGGGCGAGTTCCGAGACCTCTGGGAGCGCAGGTTGCAGCGTTTGCAGATGGCGAACGAATATCGCCAGTTCCGGCTGGATGAATTTACCCGTGCTTATCAGATGCTAAGGTCATCCCACGATCGACTGGAAGAACGGGTCGCCGGCAGCGAAACCAGCTTGCGCAGCTCGCTGTTACTACTGCGTAAACGAGTATTACAGGTTCGGCCAGAAACCAACGTGCTGAAGTCCAGTGCTGATTCCATTCTCAGCGTGCTGGGTCAGTATGGATCATTCAATGCGGCAGCACTTTATCCCGTGGTTGATGGCCAGCTGCAGGTCAGCAAGGCCTATGCTGAAGTCGGCGATATGGGCGCGCTGGATGCAAATGACTTGCTGATTCGGCTCTGCCTTGAACGCGCCGATGTGGTGAGTGTGCGTGATGTCTTCCGTGAGCAAGGCAGAGAAAAGTCCGTGTCCGGCCTGCAAGCCTGTGTGCCATTGGTAACCGTCGACGGTGAACTACTGGCAATTGTCGTAGTGCGCAGCATGCCCTTTTTCTCCTTTAATGAACGCACCTTTATGTTGCTGGCATTGCTGGGTGGGCATATTGCCGATTTGCTGCATTCCGACGCTCAGGTGCTGGCGCTGGAAAACAACGAAGCTCGGCGTTTCTCGCAACATCTGCAGCGCTCGGTGCTGGATGCCGAAAAGCACGACCTGCCTGGCAGCCTGATGTGTTTCGAGCTGCCCGCGGACAGTACACCGGTATTGAAGGCTCTGGTCGACAGTCAGCGCGGTCTTGACCTGCAGTTGTCGCTGAGCAATAGCCGGGGTATCGATATGCTGTTGGTCTTGATGCCGTTGACCGATGCGCAGGGGAGTCAGGGATATTTGATACGGCTCGATCAGATTATTGCGGAACGCATGGGCGGCGAGTTATCCCTGCAAGAGCGCGGAATTACGTCCCACTATCATGAGCTTGGTCGGGAAAATACCCGTGCAGCGCTGAGCGAATTCTTGTATCGGGAGTGTGGCCTGAATGACCAGCAAGTGGCTATTTAGCGGGGCGCTGGCGTTTGAGCTAGGCAGTTGGTCAGCGCTGATTGGCGACCCAACGCTCGTTGAAGCACTGTATCTGTATATTCTGCCACACGCTGCTGGATCGGCATTGCTTGCTGCCGGGCTCTGGCTGCTGCTTCCCCGGCGTTACAAGTTTCCACTACCGTGGTCTCCGTTGCTGCTGTTCAGCTTTATCTTTTTTATTCCGTTGGTCGGCGTAGTGGGTACTGTGGGTGGAATTTTCGCCGGCTTGTATCTGCCCCGCCGTGCGACTGAGCAGGGTTGGCAGGCGACGCGTATGCCGGCGTTGCCTTTTCGCGCAGTAGAGCAGCGTAACTCACCGCTGTTCCATGATGGTGGTTTGCAGGATGTGCTGCAGTTGGCTAGTGACCCAGAGCAGCGCATGGCGGCTTTGCTGGCGACCAAACGGATGCCGGGTAATGAGGCCGCACCCATACTCAAGCTGGCGCTGCGTGACCCGGAAGATGATGTGCGTTTGCTCGCCTATTCCATGCTGGATCAGCAGGAAACTGCGATCAACCAGAATATCGAACGCCTGCAGTTGCGCCTCGCCGAGCAGCCACGTGCGCCCAAAGCAGCTCACGCTGCGCTGGCACGCTGGTATTGGGAGTTAGCCTACCTCGGCTTGGCTCAGGGCGGTGTGCTGGAGCATATTCTGGCTCAAGCTTTGCTGCATACGCAGGCGGCGATGGAGGGGGGCGATAATGCTGATCTCGACTTGCTGGCCGGCAGAATATTGATGGCTCAGGGGCAGGTCGAGGAGGCCCGGGAGCGCTTGCAACATGCCGTTGAACTGGGCATGAATACTAGCCGAGTGGCACCTTTTCTGGCTGAAATTGCTTTTATGGAACAACGCTATAGCGATGTTGCGCTCTACCTTAACGCTATTCCTGAGACGTTGCGTAACAAGCCGCCGCTGGCGACTGCGGCGAGGTATTGGTTATGAGCGAGAACGCTGAAACGGCAGATATCTGCCTGCTGCTGGAGGGCACATGGCCCTATGTGCGTGGTGGTGTTTCCAGCTGGGTGAATCAGATCCTGCTGGGGCTGCCCGATGTACGGTTTTCGGTTGTGTTCATTGGCGGGCAGCGCGAGTCCTATCCGCGCAGGCACTATGACATACCGCCTAACGTGGTGCACATTGAAGAAGTCTTTATTGCCGAGTCCTGGCAGCCCGGTACGGTAAAACTGGGCTCGCCGCCCAAGGCTGATCATGCCGCGCTTGAGCAGCTCTATCGTTACTTTCATCATCCGGATACCCCTGATCAATCCATGGTTGATGGTCTGCTCGGCAGCCTATCTGCCGGAGACTTAACCTGTGAGCAGGTATTGCGCAGCAAGGCGAGCTGGCAAGTGTTGAGCCAAGGGTACATGGAGCATTGTACCGACCCCTCTTTCATCAATTATTTTTGGACATTGCGCACTATTCAGCCGCCGGTAATGATGCTGGCCGACCTTGCGCGCCGCTTGCCGCGTGCCAAGGCTGTGCATGCGATTTCCACCGGCTACGCTGGCTTGTTGGGTGCAATTTTGAAAACCCATTGGCAGTGCCCGTTTGTGTTGACCGAACACGGCATTTACACCAAAGAGAGAAAGATTGATCTCGCGCAGGCTGCCTGGGTTGCGGATGCCAAGGATGAAGCCCTCAGTGGCGGGCTCGATACGTCTACCGGCTACGTCAGGGCGTTATGGATTCGTTTTTTTGAGCGTACCGGCCTGCTCGCTTATCAGTCTGCTGATCCGATTATTTCTCTGTATGAGGGCAACCGGACGCGGCAGATCAAGGACGGCGCCAGTGCTAGCCGCACTCGGGTTATCCCAAACGGCATAGCGCTCGCACCCTGGGACCCCATTCGTGCCGAACGTGAGTCCGGCATTCCTATGGTGGCAGGTCTTATTGGACGAGTAGTGCCGATCAAAGACGTAAAGACCTTTCTTCGCGCGGCGCGCAGCGTGGCTAACGTTATTCCGTCATTTGAGGCCTGGATTGTTGGGCCGGAGGAAGAGGACGAGGTTTATGCGCAGGAATGCCACAGCCTGGTGAGCAGTCTGGGTTTGGGCGACCATGTGCGTTTTCTTGGCTTCCAAAATATTCGCGACATTATGCCCCGCCTTGGTGTGATGGTGCTGACGTCCATCAGCGAGGCACAACCCCTGGTTATTCTGGAGGCCTGGTGTGCCGGTACGCCGGTGGTGAGCACTGACGTCGGCTCTTGCCGAGAGCTGATTGAAGGCGCTGGCGAGGAGGATCAGCGGCTTGGTTCGGCTGGCGAGGTTATTCCCATCGCTGATCCTCAGGCTACTGCCTTTGCCATCCAGCGCCTGCTGCAGGACCCTGTTCGCTGGGCCGATGCGCAGCAAGTCGGTTTGCAGCGGGTCACCCGTCTGTACAGTGACGAACTCATGTTTAGCCGCTATCGCGACATCTATCGCGCAGCAACGGGAGATAACTGATGGCCGGTATTGGCTTTGAGCTGCGTCGAATTCTGGCGCGTGACACCTACTCTTCGACCTTGCGAGCATATGTCTATGCCGGTTTGATCAGTTCGGGCCCCTGGGTGCTGTCGATCATCAGCGTCATGTTGATCGGTGTGATGAGTATCGGTTTTATTGTGCCGGATTTATTGGTCAGGCAGTTTCTGGTAACCGTGACCTATCTGATGGCCACATCGCTGATTTTCACCGGTGGTTTACAGCTGTTCTTTACCCGTTTTGTGTCGGACCGTCTGTTTGAACAGCGGATGGACGTGATTACGCCCAATCTGCTCGGCATCCTGATGTTGGTGACGCTGGCGTCAGGTGCCCTGGGTATTCTCGTGCTCTTGTTGCTCTTTGATCAGTCATTTATTTATCGGCTGCTGGTGTTGGCCAACTTTGTAACCCTGTGCAACCTCTGGCTGGTGATCATCTTTCTTTCCGGCATGAAGGCTTACAATCGTATTCTGCTGGTGATGCTGGGTGGCTACGCCTGCATGATCGCGAGTGCCTATTTCCTGCGCATGGTTGGCATGGAAGGGTTGTTGCTGGCATTGCTTATCGGCCATGCCGTACTGCTGTTTGTATTTCTGTTCGATATCCTGCGCGAATACCCGGCGGATCGTCTGATCGCGTTCGACTTTCTGAATAGAGGCAAGGTCTTCATTAGCCTGTTGTTGACCGGGCTTTTTTATGGTTCATCGCATTTTACCGGGAAACGCTGCTTTGATTTTCAAGAAGAAGTAGTTGTTATCCCGGTAACCGTAAGCCATTCGTTTGATGACCTTGATCTTGTTGTTCATGCCTTCCAGAACACTGG